>NZ_JANJFJ010000319.1:0-5069 GCF_024626565.1 Microbacterium sp. zg.Y909 | reverse complement strand
CGGTAGAGGGCAGCGGGCAGCTGGCGCAGGAAGAACCGGGGCATCTGACGCAGCACGTTGTCGGGTGTGCCGGTCAGCCGCAGTCGGGCCCGCGAGAGCAGGGTCGAGAGGTAGTCGCCCTCGGGGGTGCGGCCGGCCGACGTCTTCAGCTCCGCGAGATCGGCCGAAGCCGCGCGGTAGCGCGTGACCAGCTCGTCGGCCTCGGCCCCGCCGAGCCGGCGACGACGGCTCAGCTCGTCGAGCCGCGCCCACTCCTCGCGCCGGGCGGCGGTGAGTGCGTCGGCATCCATGTGATTCACTGTAGCCATGCCGACGCCCGGGCCCGCCGTGGAGATCCAGCAGGACGAGATCCTCACGGGTGAAGCCGTCGCCCTCGACGTACAGCCTGTCGGCTACTTCCTGCGCGCGGTGGGCACGCTCATCGACATGCTCGCCGGAGTGGCCCTGTTCCTGCTGCTCGCGGCGGCCGCTTCATGGGCCGCCGGCCGCAGCGTGCTCGGCGGCGACCTCACATCCGTCTTCACGATCGTCGTGCTCGTCCTCGTGACCGTCGTGATCCCGACGACGGTCGAGACCGCCACCCGCGGGCGCAGTCTCGGCAAGCTCGCGATCGGCGCCCGCATCGTGCGCACCGACGGCGGAGCGGCCGGCTTGCGGCAGGCATTCATCCGGGCCCTCGTCGGCGTGTTCGAGCTGTGGTTCACCCTCGGCGCCGTGGCCGGGATCGTCGCGGCCTTCACCCCGCGGGCGGAGCGCCTCGGCGACCTGCTGGCCGGCACCTACAGCGAGCGCACCCGCACGCCCAAGCTGCCGCCGGAGCCCCCAGGGGTGCCGCCGGCGCTGGCGGGGTGGGCGACGATCGCCGACGTCGGCCGGCTGCCCGACGGCCTGGCCCGGCGCATCGCCCAGTTCGCGCGGCAGGCGCGGGATCTCGAACCCGCCGCACGCGCGCGCACAGCGGTGTCGCTGGCCGCCGAGACGCGATCGTTCGTGGCGCCTGTGCCCGCGGTGGATCCCGAGACCTTCCTGCTCGGGGTCGTGGCTGTGCGCCGGGAGCGCGAACTGCGGGCGCTGCGGGGCGAGGACGAGCGCGCGGCCGCACTCACCGCCGGCGTCGGTGTGGCGCCGCGGGGGTTCCCGGTCCGCTGACCGCGACTCAGTACCGGTAGTGGTCCAGCTTGTACGGCCCCTCGACCGGCACGCCGATGTAGGCGGCCTGCGCCGGGGTGAGGGTGGTCAGCTGCACGCCGAGGGCATCCAGGTGCAACCGCGCCACCTTCTCGTCGAGGTGCTTGGGCAGGGTGTACACGGCCGTCGGGTACGCCTCACGGCGCGTGAACAGCTCGATCTGCGCGAGCACTTGGTTGGTGAAGGACGCGCTCATCACGAAGGACGGGTGGCCGGTGGCGTTGCCGAGGTTCATCAGCCGGCCCTCGCTCAGCACCAGCACGCTGCGCCCCGTGGGCAGTCGCCACTCGTGCACCTGCGGCTTGATCTCGACGCGCTCGGCCCCGGGGAGCGCCTCGAGCCCCGCCATGTCGATCTCGTTGTCGAAGTGTCCGACGTTGCCGACGATCGCGAGGTGCTTGAGAGCCAGCAGGTCGTCGACGGTCACGACGTCCTTGTTGCCGGTCCCGGTGATGAGGATGTCGACCTGGCCTGCGACGTCGGCCAGCCGCGCCACCTGGTAGCCGTCCATCGCCGCCTGCAGGGCGCAGATCGGGTCCACCTCGCTCACGATGACGCGGGCGCCCTGGCCGCGCAGCGCCTCGGCCGCGCCCTTTCCGACGTCGCCGTAGCCGCAGACGAACGCGACCTTGCCGCCGATCAGCACGTCGGTGGCGCGGTTGAGGCCGTCGGGCAGCGAATGGCGGATGCCGTACTTGTTGTCGAACTTCGACTTGGTCACCGAGTCGTTCACGTTGATCGCAGGGAACAGCAGGCGATCGGATGCCGCGAGCTCGTACAGCCGGTGCACACCGGTCGTGGTCTCCTCCGTGACGCCGAGCAGCCCCTCGGCCATGCGCGTGAAGCGCTGCGGGTCCCTGGCGAGGCTGCGCCGCAGCACGTCGAGGACGACGCGGTACTCTGCGGGGTCGTCGGGCGCGGCATCCGGCACCGCCCCGGCCTTCTCGAACTCGACGCCCTTGTGGACGAGCAGGGTGGCATCTCCCCCGTCGTCGAGGATGAGGTTCGGGCCATCGAAGCCCTCGTCGCTCCAGTCGAAGATGCGGTCGGCCAGGTCCCAGTACTCCTCGAGCGTCTCGCCCTTCCACGCGAACACGGGCACACCCCGGGGGTCGTCGACCGTGCCGTCGGGCCCGACGACGACAGCCGCAGCGGCCTCGTCCTGCGTGGAGAAGATGTTGCAGCTGGCCCAGCGCACCTGCGCGCCGAGGGCCACGAGGGTCTCGATCAGGACCGCCGTCTGCACCGTCATGTGCAGCGACCCGGCGATGCGGGCGCCGGCCAGCGGCTGCGACGGCCCGAACTCCGCACGCAGTGCCATGAGGCCCGGCATCTCGTTCTCGGCCAGGCGCAGCTGATGGCGCCCCGCCCCGGCGAGCGACAGATCGGCGACGGCGTACGTGAGGGCAGGCGTCTGGGTCGGCATGCCGTCATTGTGCCACGCGTGGTCTGGCACCGGCCGGGACCGGACGCGCAGCGTCACGCGGGACGCGGGTCAGACGCGCAGCGTCTCGTGGCGCACGACCACCCATCCCTTGGGCACCGAGAGCCGATCGGTGTGGATGGCGCAGAGGTCGTGGGCGTGCGGGTCTCCCCCGCCGCCCAGGGGCCCGAGGGCCGCCATCTGGTCGCCGTAGTCGAACGTGAGCGTCGTCACGGCTTCCCGGGCGCACCCGACCTTGGAACACAGTCTCTCGCGCATCGCCCCCACGCTATCCGCCGCGATACCCACGGGACGTACGCCGCGCGGGATCGTTCAGAAGCGGAACCGCTCCGGACCGAGGTCCCAGGGGTCCTTGTCGAGGTACTCCGCGGCGGCACGGAACACGCAGCTCTCGATGATCATGCGCCGGTGCAGCTCGTCCTCGCGGTGCGGGCGGCTGAGCCGCTCGATCGGCAGGCGGTACAGGATGATGCGCTGCTGGTCGGGCAGCACGCTCCAGCGCGGGATGCCGCCGTCATCCGTGGCATCCGGCATCTCGCCGATCTCGAACCGCACATCCCGCAGCTCCTCCCAGGCGCTGCGCAGGAACTCCGCTGCAGCTCCCACCGCCAGATCGAACCGTTCGGCGCGGGTGTCCAGCGGGGGAAGCGGCGGACGCACCACCGGGCTCCGCCCGTCGCGTCCGTGGCGGCCGTGGCGGGACGGCCGGGGGCGGGCGACGGTCTCAGGTCTCAGACGGCGCCGCATCATGTGCCCATCCTAGGCGTGGCGGCCCGCGCCGGCACCGCAGCGAGGCCGGGCGGCAAGCGCGCTCACGGGTGGACGACGAGCGGGGATGCCGCAGCGTCGGCGGGCCAGACCGGGTAGGCGGCCAGGGCGCCCTCGCCCGCATAGCCGACGGCGGCGCGGATCGGCTCGGGGGCTTCGAGGCGGTAGAGCGCACCTTCGGACACCTCGACCCTGGCGGTTCCCCCCGCGGGCACGACGATCTGCTGCGCGGGGCCCGCGCCGGCGTCGGCGGTGAGCGTCACCGTGACGGCCTCGCCTGCGGGAGACGCCAGCGTCAGTACCGGCGACGGCCCCGCCGCCACTGCCACGAGCGCGGGCCCTTCCAGCCGCGGCGCGGGCATGTGCCAGGCGAAGTCGTCACCCTCGCCGAAGCCGGTGGTCGCCCACACCCCGCCGACGACGGCGGCATCGGCTGTGACGTGCACACTGTACTGCCCGATCGCGAGAGCGCCGAGGTCGAGTTCCAGCGGCAGGCCCGCCTCGAGGGGAACCTCTCTCGTGGCGACCTCGCGGTCGCCGCTGCGCACCGTCACCGTCGCGGTGGTCGAGGTCGACGGGGCGAGCAGTCGCACGATGGCGGTGGGATCCGATGCGCCTTCCACCCCGGGCGGAGCGGTCACGGCGACACCCGGGAAGACCAGCTCGGTGTCGGGGACGATGACGGCGCCGACCTGGTCCACGCCGCCGGCGAGGAGCGTGCGGGTGATGCTCGCCTGCAGCAAGGCCTGCACGGGGGCGCCCGTGGACACCAGATGCAGCACGGGGCTCTGCTCGTCGCGGACGAGGCCGGCCAGGGGCAGCACGCGCTGCGTGCCGGGGGCGACGATGAGCTGCCCCGCGGGCGGCGTCTGGGCACCGGTCGCACCGTAGGCGGTGATCTGGACTGTCGCGGGGACCGTGCCGGGGTTGGCCAGCAGCAGAAGACCTGACGACCCGGTGGTGGTGGATCCGCTGACGATCCAGGATTCCAGCAGCGGCGGCGCGCAGGATGCCGCGGCGAAGCCGGAGAGGTCCTCTGCGGCCGCCGACGCCGAGGAGGCGGCGGCGAGGTCGGTGCGGGTGTCGCCGGCGGGCGGTGCGGTGAACACCGCGGGCGCGGACCCCTCGATCCCCGGGACCGCCAGCACACCGGGTGTGGCCTCGGTCTGCCCGGCGGCGGTGCCGGCGGTGGTCGTGGCGTCGGCGACCACCGACACCGAACCCGCCAGTGTCGCGTCCCGGCCGATGGCCAAGAGGCCCCCCGGGCAGGCGACCACCGACTCTGACGGCGCGGGCGTCGCGACCACGCTGACGGGTGTCCGATCGTGGACGGGCCACGTCACGGCGGCGGCGGTGACCGTGCCTGCGACGAGCGCGACCGCCGCGAGCGTGCCGCCGGCCAGCCGGGCGCTCGTGGCCCAGCGGAATCTCGTGGTGGTCATCGTCCCTCCCCTGCCCGCAGGCCGACGACCCGCGGCACCCGGCGGGCGTCGCGGCGCGTCTGCGCCGTCGGGATCGCCAGCAGCACGGCGATCATGAGCACCACCGCCTGGCCGGCGAACACCCAGCGGGCGATCGCAGCGACCTGCGGGTCGGCAGCGGGCCGCGCCTCGACCTGGCCGGACACGCGCCAGAGCGATCCGCGCGCCGTCTCGCCGACCGGCTCCAG
>NZ_JANJFJ010000318.1:0-5085 GCF_024626565.1 Microbacterium sp. zg.Y909 | reverse complement strand
CGCCCGCCTTGTAGAGGCCGTTCTCGACCCCGAGCTTCTCGAGCCGGTCGGCGAGGAAGCCGACGGCCTCTTCGTTCTGGAAGTCGGTCTGCTGCACCCAGCGCACGGGTTTGGCGCCCAGCACGCGGTAGATGTTGCCGTACGTTCCGCCTTCGACGCGGATCTCGAATTCCTTCTCCGACCCCTTCGGGCGGATGACGACCCGCTCGGGTGCGGGGGTCGCCGCCAGGGTCGCCCGGTGCTGCGCGACGATGTCGCCCAGCGCGAAGGTGAGCTGGCGCAGTCCCTCGTGGCTGACCGCCGAGATCTCGAAGACGCGGTAGCCGCGTGCCTCGAGGTCCGGGCGCACCAGGTCGGCGAGGTCCTTCGCCTCGGGCACGTCGACCTTGTTCAGCGCGATCAGCTGCGGGCGCTCAAGAAGGGGCGTCTGGCCCTCGGGCACGGGGTACGCGGCCAGCTCTGCGAGGATCACATCGAGGTCGCTCAGCGGGTCGCGGCCCGGATCGAGCGTCGCGCAGTCCAGCACGTGCACGAGCGCGGTGCAGCGCTCGACGTGACGGAGGAACTCCAGCCCCAGGCCCTTGCCTTCGCTCGCGCCCTCGACGAGCCCGGGCACGTCGGCGACGGTGAAGCGCACCTCTCCGGCCTGCACGACGCCCAGGTTGGGGTGCAGCGTGGTGAACGGGTAGTCCGCGATCTTGGGGCGCGCCGCGGAGATCGCCGCGATGAGGCTCGACTTGCCGGCAGACGGGAAGCCCACGAGGGCGACGTCGGCGACCGTCTTCAGTTCGAGCTGAATGTCGCCTTCCCACCCGGGGGTTCCCAAGAGCGCGAAGCCGGGGGCCTTGCGCTTGGGGTTGGCCAGCGATGCGTTGCCCAGGCCACCCTGGCCGCCAGGGGCCACCACGACGCGTGCGCCGGGCTCCACCATGTCGACGAGTGTCTGGCCCTCGGCATCCTTCACGACCGTGCCGACCGGCACCGTCAGCTCGAGCGACTCGCCGTTCGCGCCGGAGCGGTGGTCGCCCATGCCGAACCCGCCGTTGCCCGCGGTGCGGTGCGGTGAGTGGTGGTACGACAGCAGCGTCGTGACCTGGGGGTCGGCCACCAGCACGATGTCGCCACCGTTGCCGCCGTTGCCGCCGTCGGGGCCGGCAAGCGGCTTGAATTTCTCACGCTTGACCGACACGCAGCCGTTGCCGCCCTTTCCGGCGCGCAGATGGAGCGTCACTCTATCGACGAAGGTGACCATGGGTTGCTCCTCAGCTGTTGGTACAAACAAGCGGGGGGCGAGCCGTAGCCCGCCCCCCGCCGATATTCAATGCGATCTTGCGGTCACTCCGCGGTCGCGACGATGTTGACGACCTTGCGGCGGCCCTTCGCGCCGAACTCCACCGCACCGGCGGAGAGAGCGAACAGGGTGTCGTCCTTGCCACGGCCGACATTCGCGCCGGGGTGGAAGTGGGTGCCGCGCTGGCGGACGATGATCTCGCCGGCGTTGACCTCCTGGCCACCGAAGCGCTTCACGCCAAGGCGCTGAGCGTTGGAGTCACGACCGTTACGGGTGGAGCTTGCGCCCTTTTTGTGTGCCATCTCTGCGTCTCCCCTGGCTTACTTGATGCCGGTGACCTTGACGCGCGTGAGGTCCTGACGGTGCCCCTGGCGCTTCTTGTAACCGGTCTTGTTCTTGAACTTCTGGATCACGATCTTGGGGCCGCGCGACTCACCGAGGACCTCGGCGGTCACGGTGACCTTCGCAAGCTTGTCGGCATCGGTCGTGACGGCGTCGCCGTCGACGAGCAGGACCGCGGGCAGCTCGAGGGTCTCGCCGACCTTCGCCTGCTGACGGTCCAGGACGACGATCGTGCCGACCTCGACCTTCTCCTGGCGGCCACCGGCGCGCACAACTGCGTAAACCACTTCACACCTGTTTTCGTTCGGGAGCGCGAGGCTCCGGTTGTCTTTGCGAGACTCGCTCTGGGAAAGATAAGTCTGGGTGCCTGGCCGGTGGCTGTGAGCCTCCGACGTGCGCGTTCCGCCCTGCGACGAAGAAACGCCACGCACCAAGGGACGAGTTTAGCCGATGCTGGGCAACATGCGCAAAAGGGCCGGGCCGCGTGTCGTGCGTGCGGCCTAGGATCGGCGGATGGCGATTCTGATCGACGATCCACGCTGGCCCGCCCACGGCCGCATCTGGGCGCACCTGGTCAGTGACACCTCGCTCGACGAGCTGCACGCGTTCGCCGCAGCCAACGGCATCCCTTCGCGCAGTTTCGACCTCGACCACTACGACGTTCCCGACTCGGCGCACGCTCGACTGGTCGCAGCCGGCGCCACACCCGTCAGTGGACATGAACTCGTGCGACGGCTCATCGGCTCAGGGCTGCGCGTGCGGGCCCGTGACCGGGCCCGCACGCGGCGCTGAGGCTTACTCGCTGCTGTCGGCGACGTGCGGCACGGGGGTGCCGGTGAGCGCCGCCGTCGACACACGGCGGCGACCCCTCCCCTGACCGGGCGCCTTCGGCTCGGGAAGCGCCTGCAGCACGGAGTCGAGCAGCAGGTCCTTCTCCGTCTTGGGCGCGGCGCTCTCGGTGCGCTTCTTGCGTGCCTTCTTGGGGCGATCGCCGTTGCGCTCGGGACGGTCGCGCTCGGGGCGCTCTCCCCGCTCGTCGCGCTGCTCACGGTCGTCGCGCTGCTCCGCCGCCGGGGCCGCCGCGGCCGCGGCCGCCGCAACCGGGGCGAGCGCGGCCTGCGCGGCTGCGACGTCGTCGGCCGAGGGCTGGATGGTGGATGCCGCGATCTGCGCGAGAGCGGACTTGACGCCCTCGGTGATGACGTGCGTGCCGCCGGTCGGAGGTGCTGCCGGCGCAGCCTGGCGCGGGCGACGTGCCGACGACCCGTTGCCGTTGTTGCCGCCGTTTCCGCGGTGCTTCACGACGGGGTCGTGGTGCACGACCACGCCACGGCCCGCGCACACCTCGCAGGGCTCGCTGAAGGTCTCGAGCAGCCCCAGACCCAGCTTCTTGCGGGTCATCTGCACGAGGCCGAGCGAGGTGACCTCGGCGACCTGGTGCTTCGTGCGGTCGCGGCTCAGGCACTCGACGAGGCGCCGCAGCACGAGGTCGCGGTTGGTCTCGAGCACCATGTCGATGAAGTCGACCACGATGATGCCGCCGATGTCGCGCAGGCGCAGCTGGCGCACGATCTCTTCGGCCGCCTCGAGGTTGTTCTTCGTGACGGTCTCTTCGAGGTTGCCGCCGGAGCCGACGAATTTGCCGGTGTTCACGTCGACGACCGTCATGGCCTCGGTGCGGTCGATGACGAGCGAGCCGCCCGAGGGAAGCCACACCTTGCGGTCCAGGGCCTTCTCGATCTGCTCCGTGACGCGGAACTCGTCGAACGGGTCGTGGTCGCCTTCGAAGCGCTGCACGCGGTCCAGCAGGTCCGGCGCAACCCCGGCGAGGTAGCTCGTGATCGTCTCGTAGGCGTCGTCGCCCTGGATCAGCATCTTCGTGAAGTCCTCGTTGAAGACGTCACGGACGATCTTCACCAGCAGATCAGGCTCGGAGTGCAGCAGCGCGGGAGCGCCCACCGTCTCGACCTGCTTGCTGATGTGCTCCCACTGGTTGGTGAGGCGCTGCACGTCGCGGGTCAGCTGGTCCTCGGTCGCACCCTCGGCAGCCGTGCGCACGATGACGCCGCTCGATTCGGGCAGCACCTCCTTGAGGATGCGCTTGAGCCGGGCACGCTCGGTGTCGGGGAGCTTGCGCGAGATGCCGTTCATCGCACCGCCGGGCACGTACACCAGGTAACGGCCGGGAAGGGAGATCTGGCTCGTCAGGCGGGCGCCCTTGTGGCCCACGGGGTCCTTGGTGACCTGCACGAGCACGCGGTCGCCGGACTTGAGCGCCAGCTCGATGCGGCGGGGCTGGTTGCCCGTCTCGACGGCATCCCAGTCGACCTCGCCCGAGTACAGCACGGCGTTGCGGCCGCGGCCGATGTCGACGAAGGCGGCCTCCATGCTGGGCAGGACGTTCTGGACACGGCCGAGGTACACATTGCCGATGAGCGAGGCGTCCTGGCTGCGCGCGACGTAGTGCTCGACGAGCACGTTGTCCTCGAGCACGGCGATCTGCACCCGCCCGTTCTTCGATCGCACGATCATCTCGCGGTCGACCGACTCGCGGCGCGCGAGGAACTCGGCCTCGGTCACGACGGTGCGGCGACGTCCCGCCTCACGGCCGTCACGGCGCCGCTGCTTCTTCGCTTCGAGCCGCGTGGAGCCCTTGATGCGCTGCGGCTCGGTGATGAGCTCCACCGCACGCTGGCGGGGCGCCGGAGGGGTGTCGTCGCTGTCGTCGCCGCCACGGCGACGGCCGCGACGTCGCGGCGAGGCGCCGCTCGGCTGCTCGTCGTCGTCCTGGTCGACCACAGGTCGCCCGGGCCGGGACGGAGCCGCCGGCAGCGGAACGACCTCGGGAGCGTAGAAGTGCAGCTCGGTCGTCACAGCCGAGACGAAGTTCTCGGGCAGCAGGCCGAGGCTCACGGCGGTCAGCGGGCCTGAGGGCTTGTCGGGCTCAGCGGCCTTGGATGCCTCATCGGGTGCGGCGGCACCGGTGTTCGCCGCGTCGGTGTTCGCCTCGCCGGTGTTCGCCTCGTCGGTGTTCGCCTCCCCGGCTGCGGGCTCGTCGCTCGATGCGGGCGCGGACGGCACGTCGTCGGCGGCAGCGACTGCAGCGTCGCCAGCCGACGCGGGCGCGGGCGCCGCAGCGGTGTCGGCGGGCGCGGGGCTCTCTGCGGCTGCGGCGTCGGCGGCATCTGTCTCGTCGCTCGCGTTCGCAGACGCCGTCGCGTCGTCCGGCTGCGCTGCGGCATCCGGCTCGGGTGCGTCTGCCGGTTCGGTGGGCGTGTCGACGTCGAACAGCGGCGGCGTCAGCGCGCCCTGAAGATCGGAATCGTGGCCAGCCTGGGTGTCATCGGTCATCACCGGGGTACTCCTTGCGGGCGACACCGCGCGTCGCCCGGCGAAATCTCGTGCGGCGCCGCAGTCGCCTGTCTCTCACGATGCGGCTCGCGAACTCTCAC
>NZ_JANJFJ010000317.1:0-5100 GCF_024626565.1 Microbacterium sp. zg.Y909 | reverse complement strand
GACGCCCGTGGCCGCACCCTGGAAGGGCTCGATGTAGCTGGGGTGGTTGTGCGACTCGACCTTGAAGGTGACCGCCCAGCCCTCGCCGACGTCGACGACGCCGGCGTTCTGGCCCATGCCCACCATGAGGCGGGTCTTCATCTCCTCGGAGACCTTCTCGCCGAAGCGGCGCAGGTAGATCTTGCTCGACTTGTAGGAGCAGTGCTCGCTCCACATGACGGAGTACATCGCCAGCTCGCCCGACGTGGGGCGGCGGCCGAGGATCTCGCGGATCTTCGCGTACTCGTCGGCCTTGAGGCCGAGGGCCTCGTACGGCTGCTCCCGGTCGGGGGTGGCGACCGCGTTCTCGACGGTATCGGCGACAGAGGTCGAAGAGGGCGTGGTCACGCGGCTGTACTCCAGAAGATGAGGGGGTGGCCGGACGGGTCCATCCTAGTCGCGGCGGTCACGCGCCGAACCCGCGTCGACGGGCTGGAGGGTCCGTCCAGGAAGACGGCGGGGACGACCTCGTGCACCGGCCCAGCGCCGAGTGAGTATTCGCGCTCTGAGTGAGTGCTCGGGGCGGCGTCAAGATGCGGCTGCCTCGGCGAACAATTCGCGCATCCAGGTGTGTCCGGGATCGTGGGTGTGCACGGGATGCCACCACAATGCGTTCGTCAGCGGGGTCGCTTCGAATGGCGGCTCCAGCACGCGGACGCCGCCCATGCCGACCACCAGATCGCTGAGGCGCGCCTGCACCATTCCCAGCCGACGAGTGCCGGCGACGAAGGTCCCGAGCGAGAGGAAGCTCTCGACGACGGCATCGACGTGCGGCTCGACGCCGAGCTCTTGCAGCTGGCGACTGGCCGAGGTGAAGGCCGTGCGCGATTGGTAGGTGAACACCCACGGAGAGTGGATGATGTCGGACATCGTGAGCTCGTCGCCGATCGCATCGTTGGAGGTGGCGGCGATGACGACCCAGCGGTCCTTGGCGAGAGTCATGTGCGGCAGATCGGACACGAAGCCGTGCGGGATCATGAGGGCGTCGACCGAGCGCAGGCGCTCGTCAGCGGACTCGATGAACTGTGGTGAATGAAGCAGGAACCGGAACTTCACCGAGGGAGCGCGTTCGGTGGCCAGACGCGACACGGCACGACCGATCGTGGCGAACCCGTAGTCGGACCCGAACACCGCGAACTCCCTGGTGGAGTTGCGCGGGTCCCACTCGGTCTGGCTGTCGAAGATGCGGCGCGCCATCTCGAGTGCGGTCGACGTCTGCTCGGCGAGGCGCACGGCGAGGGGCGTGAGATCGTACTCGTTGCCCCGTCGAGCGAGGATCGGATCGCCGAAGTGGATGCGCAGCCGGGACAGCGACGCCGAGAGGGCGGGCTGGCTCAGTCGTAGTCGCTGGGCGGCTCTCGTGACGCTGCGTTCCGCGAGAAGCGCGTCGAGCGCGACGAGCAGATTGAGATCGAGCTTCGACAGCGGTGGTTCGGTGACCATGGAATCCCCTTCAGGGAGTACGTCCACCACAGCGTGGACGACATGACTATAAACCCGACCGATGCGCCGCCCAGCCGACCAGCGATTCCATGATGACCGAGGCATTGCTCACGGAAGTTCCAGGCCCGCAGGCGGAGGTGTCGGAAACGCCGTGTGGTTCCGTCTCACCCCTGTGCGCAGTATGCTCCGAGCCCGAGGGCCGCGCGAGGTGGTCATATGAGCCCACTGTCGGCTGGTGACAATGGGAAAGCGCGAACGATGTGGTGTGCAGAGACGGTGAGAACGCGCAAGACCGCGCCGTCACGGCGGGCCGCCGCATGAGCAGGACCAGGGTGCACGACGGACCGGGCGGTCCGATGCAGAGCGCACCGTTGGTGCCCGTGTCCGCCGCCCTCGGCTGGGTTGGACTGCTCGTGCACAACATGGCCGATTTACCCGGTCAGACGATCGTCAGCCCGGAATCGTTCATCCCTTTGGCGCTGACGGTCGTGCTCGTCGCTGCGTGGTTCACGCGGCTGCGATCCGTCGCAGCGTGGGCTCTTCTCGGGTGGGGTGTGGTGAACCTCCTGGGCGCGATCTTCACCGTGCTGCCCCTGCCGATCCTTCCTTTCGATCCGGCTCAGACACCCGCCCACTACGCGTTCCACGTGCTCTACGGGATCACTCAAGTGCCGCTCGTCGTCACCACCGCGATCTGGCTCCGCCGTCGGAAATAGCGGCCGTTTCCTCACCGCCCCCTTGACTCCCCACCCCGCCGGTCGTAACGTGCAACCAAATGGTTGTACGAACTGAGTTGACCGATGATGAGACCGACCGCCTCTTCCAGGCGCTGGCGGCATCGACCCGCCGCGACATCCTGCGACGGACGCTCGAACACGAGCAGTCCGTCTCGACCCTCGCGGCGGAGTACGAGATGTCGTTCGCTGCCGTGCAGAAGCACGTCTCCGTACTCGAGGCGGCCGGACTCATCGTCAAACGCGCCGAAGGGCGCGAGCGGCTCGTGCGGGGGGATCCGACGATGATCGCTCGCGCACGCGCCCTCCTCGCCGCTTACGAAGACCTCTGGCGCGCACGTATCCATCGGCTGGACGACCTCTTGGCCGCGCCCGCCTCTCCGCTACCGAAGCCAGGAGAATGACATGCCCGTCACCGAAGTCACCACCGACCCCGAAGCCCTCACGATGACGCTCATCGCCGACTTCGAGGCCCCCGTCGAGCGCCTCTGGCAGGTGTTCACGGACCCGCGCCAGCTCGAGCGCTTCTGGGGCCCTCCCGGCTGGCCGGCCACCTTCACCGAGTTCGGGCTGACCCCCGGCGGTCGCGCCAGGTACCACATGACGAGCCCTCGCGGTGAGAAGTCCCACGGCGCCTGGGAGTTCCTGTCGATCCATGAGCCGTCCGCATTCGAAGTGCTCGACGGCTTCGTCGACGAGAACGGCGAGCCGCAGGAGGGGATGCCGCCGGCGATGCGGATGACGTTCGCGTTCGAGTCCACGCCCGACGGCTCGCGGCTGCGCAACGTCACCCACTTCACCTCCGCCGAAGCCCTGGACGCGGTGGTCGCGATGGGCGCGGTCGAGGGCTCCACGATGGCCCTGAATCAGCTCGACCGCGTGCTGGCCGGACTCCGTGCCTACGCCGCAGGCAAGGGCACCCGCACCGAGATCCTCGACGACACCCACGTGCGCATCACCCGTCTCATCGACGGTCCGATCGACCTCGTGTGGCGTGCCCATCAGGAGCCGGAGCTGCTGAAGAAGTGGATGCTGGGGCCAGACGGCTGGCGCATGAGCGTCTGCGAGGTGGACCCCGCTGTCGGCGGGCGCTACCGGTACGAGTGGGAGCCGGTGACCCCGGATGCCGGTGAGCGGTTCGGCTTCGACGGCGAGACGCTGCTGTCCGAGCCGCCGCGCCGGGCCGTCACCACCGAGCACATGACCGGCACCGACTTCCCCTCGACCCTCAACGACCTGAGCCTGGAGGAGGAGGACGGCGCCACGCTCGTCACGGTGCTCATCGAGTATCCCGACAGCCAGACCCGCGACGCCGTGCTGGCGACGGGAATGACCGAAGGCATGGAGGCCAGCTACGCGCGGCTCGAGTCGGTGCTCGCCGCCGACGCCGCAACGCGCTGACAGCCCCGCGCTCGCCGCCCCCGCGGACCCCGGTCAGGCGCGGGGCAGCGCGTCCTCGAGGGCGACCCACGCGAGCATCGCGCACTTCACACGGGCGGTGAACTTCGAGACGCCCGAGAGCGCCGTGGCATCGCCGTAGACGTCTTCGTCGAGTTCGAGCTTGCCTCGCGAGCGCAGCACCTCGCGGAATCCGCCGATGAGGTCGATCGCCTGCTGCCGGCTCATGCCCCCGTCGGCTTCGACACGGTCGTCCACCAGCGAGGCGAGCATGGATGCCGAGGCCTGCGAGATCGAGCAGCCGGCGCCTTCCCACGTCACCGAGGTGAGGGTCTCGCCGTCGTCGGACACGCGCGCGCGCAGCGTGATGTCGTCGCCGCAGATGGGGTTGTGCTGATGCGACGTGGCCGTGCGGCCGTCCTCGGGCGCAAGGCCGCGGGCATGCGGGTGCTTCGAGTGGTCCAGGATCAGCTCCTGGTACAGGGTGTCGAGGTTGCTCATGCGGAGGCTCCTTCCGCGCCGAAGTACGCTCGGACGCCCGACACGGCGTCGAGGAAGCGGTCGATGTCGTCGTCGGTGGTGAACACCGATGCCGACGCGCGCACCGATGCGGTCAGCCCGAACCGGGCGTGCAGCGGCTTGGCGCAGTGGTGCCCGACTCGCACGGCGATGCCGCGCGAGTCGAGGAACTGCCCCACATCGTGCGCGTGCACTCCGGCGACGTCGAAGGATGCCAGGCCGATGCGGTCGACATCGGCGCCGGGGTCGCCGAGGACCCGCACTCCGTCGATCGCGTCGAGCCCGGTGAGCAGGCGTCGGCCGATCACGCGCTCGTGGGCGTGCACGGCATCCATGCCGATCGCGTCGAGATAGCGCGCCGCGGCGGCGAGCCCGATGGCCTGCGACACCGGCTGCGTGCCGGCTTCGAACTTCTGCGGCGCGGGCAGGAATCCCGCCTCGTCGAGGGTGACGGTGGTTACCATCGATCCGCCTGTCAGGAAGGGCGGCAGTGCCTCGAGCACCTCGGTGCGCCCGTACAGTGCGCCGACTCCGTAGGGTCCGAGCATCTTGTGCCCCGAGAACGCGGCCAGGTCGACGCCGAGGGCGGGGAGGTCCAGCGCCAGGTGGGGAGCCGACTGGCAGGCATCCATCACCGTCAGTGCACCGACCGCCTTCGCCAGCGCGACGATCTCAGTCACGGGGTTGACGATCCCGAGCACGTTCGACACGTGGCTGAACGCCACGACCCGCGTGCGCTCGCCGATGACCGAGGCGGCGGCATCCAGGTCGAGCGTGCCGTCGTCGCGCACCGGAATGTGGCGCAGCACCGCTCCGGTGCGGGCGGCCAGCTCCTGCCACGGGATGAGGTTCGCGTGGTGCTCGGCCTCGGTGACGACGATGTCGTCGCCGGGGCGCAGCGCGAAGGGGGCGGATGCCGGAGCGCCGCGTCCGGCGGTGGCGTTGCCGATCGAGTACGCGACGAGGT
>NZ_JANJFJ010000316.1:0-5101 GCF_024626565.1 Microbacterium sp. zg.Y909 | reverse complement strand
GGACGGCGAGACGGACGGCCGTCTCGAGATCATCCAGGGCGTCGGCGAGCGCGACGAGCTCGGCGTCGGTGGCGGGCAGGTCGTCGATCAGGATGCCGCGCACGCGGCCGCGGTCCGCCCCGACGAGGCCGGCTGCGGCGTCGGCGATGGTGGGGGCGGGGGTCGCGGGACCGAGGCCCAGCGTGCGGGCCAGACGCTCCAGGGCGCCGAAGCGCAGGAGGTCGGCAGCGTGGACGGTGTCGCGGGCGCGGGCGTAGAGGCGTGATCGCCCCTCGGTGGTCTCCGAGGCCCTCACGGTCACCGGCAGGTCCTCGGTGACGAGCGGGCCGAACCGGCGGCCGCGCCACACGATGGCGGCGACCGCCGATGCCAGCACCACGACGATCGCGGGCGTCACCCAGTCGGGCGTGAGCTCGCCCAGTGTCGGGGCGGTGTCGGGGAGAGCGCCGTCGCCGAGCGCAGGCAGGTACCAGATCAGCCTCGGCTGGCGCCCCAGCAGGTTCGCCGCGAGTGCGGCGTTGCCGTCATCGGCGAGGTGCGCATTGGTGAAGAGCTCGCCGGCGTCGATTGCGGCGATGCGGCCGGTGTCGCGTTCCACGGCGAGGAGGGCGTATCCGTCGCCAGACGGGTAGCAGGCGATGACGCCCGCCCCCGGGGTGAAGACGGCTCCCGGTGCGATCGCGCCGGCGCGCTGCGCCTCTGCGAGGGTGCATTCCGGCTCGGCGCGGGCGCCGTCGCCGATCCCGGCGGCTGCGGCGTCGTCGAGGAGCACCCGGACGTCGCGCGAACGGGGGTCGACGAGCACGACGTCGTCGGCCATGCGCGTGAGGCTCTCGAGCGTTTCGTCGTCGAGTGCGGCGGTGTCGGTGAGCACGAGGGTGTCATCGCTGCCGGCCAGGGCCCGCTCTGCCGACGGCCGGTCGCGGACGACGTCGACGCGGATGCCCTGGTCGCGCAGCACCTCGGCGACCGCGCGCGTGCCCCCGGGCCCCACGGACTCCGGATCCAGCGCATCGCGCTCGGTCCAGTCGCCGAGGGAGAGGAGGGCCGCAGAGCCCGCCCCGGTGATCACGAGGGCGGCGGCGATCGCCGCCCATCCGCCGAAGCGTCGGCGGCGTGTGGCGGTGTCGGGCTGGGCGGGCGCCGTCATGGTGCGGGCACCGGGTCGCGCCGGGGGGAGGACACGACGGCGTCGTCGTCGACCGCGGCGACAGCGCGGTAAAGCTCAGGCGTTCCCGGCAGACGCAGGTACCGCACATCGTCGAAGGCGCTCGCCGCCCGCTCCAGGCGCTCGGCGAGCGCGGGCAGGGCAGCGCCGGCGTCGCGCGCGAAGGCGTGCACGGTGGCCCCGGGGGTGACGTCCACGATGCCGCGCTCGTCGAGCGCGCGGGCCAGCGCGCGGAACCGCTCGACGACGGCGGCATCCCATTCGCCGCGATCGGCGTGCTGCGCGGCCGCGGCCCGCAGCTGGGCGGCGGTGCGCTGCTCGGGATCTCCGAAGAGGTCCGTGGCGGTGCGCGAGCGGGCCGGGGTCCGCGGCATCCCCCAGATGGCGAGCGCGACCACGACCAGGGCGACGATGAGCACGGACACCCCGATCGCCAGCCACGGACCCCATCCCTCGGGGAGCTCGGTGGCGAAGAGGTCGCGGAAGAAGCGCTCCACGCCGTACGCGAAGCGGTCCAGGGCCGTCGGCTCGGTGATCGCGTAGGCGGGGTCGCACAGCTCCGTCTCGGCCCAGCGGCGTGCCTCGTCCCCGTCGGGGATCAGCGGAACGTCCGCGGTCAGGGCTTCACCCACGGGTGCGATCCCTCTTCGCTCGGCGCGCCGGGCTCGGTCCGCGGCGCCGCAGGGGCGGGCGTGGTCGGCGCCGGCGGCGGGTACGCGCCTGGCGGCGGGGGATACGCACCTGCCGCGTATGGCGGGTACACGCCCGCGGGCGGGGGATACGCGCCCGCCGGCGGCGGGTAAGCGCCCGCGGGCGGAGGATATGCGCCCGCAGGCGGCGGGTATGCGGCGTAGGGCGCCGGGCCGGCCACCCGCGGGGCCACGGTGCGGCCGATGTGGAGTGTGTACGGATCCTCGAGGTCCGTGACTCCGGCGTCGCGCCGCTCGACGTAGGCGAGCAGGTCCTGGTCCAGACCCTCTCGCCGCATGCGGCAGTCGACGTAGATGAGCGATGTCGCCGTGGACTGCACGATGATCGCGACGGACTGCACGAGCACCGTGACCACCTGCGTCAGCACGCCGCCGACGATGAGGGCGACGAAGAAGCCGGTGTCGGGGTCCCCGGTGGGGGAGAGCACCGTGGAGACGGCGGTGGTCGCCAGCGAGAACGGCAGGCTCACCGCCTGGCCGATGAAGCCGAAGGCGGTCGAGATGAGGACGACGATGCCGAGCGTCGACCAGAATCGGCCGCGGGTGAGCGACCACGACCGTGCGATGGCGCCGGTGATGGTCGCGCGCTCGAGGATGATCGCCGGGGGCACGAGCAGCAGCTTCACCGTCAGCCACAGCGCGAGCGGGATCGCCGCGAGCGCCAGGCCCACCGAGAGCGCCAGCCCGCTGATGGGCTCGCTGAGGACGAGCGCGACGGCGCCGGCGACGACGATGCCCATGGCCACCAGCACGACGAGGGTCAGCAGCAGGGTATAGCCCACCAGACGCCAGATGACGGGCTTCACCTGCGCCCACAGCGCGCGGAGGGTGAGCTTCTCGGCCACGACGGCGCGGGCCACCTCTCCGACCACCACGCCCTGGACGATCACGCTCACGGCCGCCAGCACGAGGCTGACCAGCACGCTGCCGCCGACGCCGATGGCGATCGAGCCCGCCATCACCTCGTCGAACTCCTGCGTGCCCGGTCGCAGCGTGTCCAGGCGCAGGAACGCCGCGAGGACGATCGCGACGATCGCGAGCGATCCGATGAGCGTGACCACCGACTGCACGGTCAGCGCGAACCCCAGCAGCACTCGCGGGTTCTGGCGCAGGGCCGAGAATGAACGTCCGAGGATGACGCCGAACGACAGCGGGCGCAGCGGGACGATGCCCGGGCGGGTGGCGGGTGTCCAGGCCGGATATGCGGTCATGACTCTCCCTGAGCAGGCTGGGGTGGGTCCTATCGTGTCATAACGCGCGGATGCCGCGACGCGGCTCCACGGAGCGGTGCGGCGACCTTGCGGCGGGGTCGGCTACTCTGGGCGGAGCCCGCCGGCCCTGACTGCGGAGCGGGCTGGGGAACCCGGAGGACGAGCACGCACCCATGACCTCACGCATCCTGGTGGTCGATGACGACACCGCGCTGGCCGAGATGATCGGCATCGTCCTGCGCACCGAGGGCTTCGACACGGTCTTCTGCGCCGACGGCGCGGCCGCTGTCGACGTGTGGCGCGCCGAGCGCCCCGACCTCGTTCTGCTGGACCTCATGCTCCCCGGAGTGGACGGCATCGAGATCTGCACGCGCATCCGAGCCGAATCCGGTGTGCCCATCATCATGCTCACCGCACGCACCGACACCGCCGATGTCGTCCGCGGCCTCGAATCGGGGGCCGACGACTACATCGTGAAGCCCTTCAACCCGAAAGAGCTCGTCGCCCGCATCCGCACCAGGCTGCGGCCGACGACCGAGCCCGCCGGAGAGACACTGCGCATCGGCGACCTCACCGTCGACGTATCGGCCCACGAAGTGCGCCGCGGTGACGAGATCATCGCCCTGACACCGCTGGAGTTCGAGCTGCTGGTGGCACTGGCATCCAAGCCGCAGCACGTCTTCTCGCGCGAGATGCTGCTCGAGCAGGTGTGGGGCTATCACTACAAGGCCGACACCCGCCTGGTCAACGTGCACGTGCAGCGGCTGCGTGCCAAGGTCGAGCTCGACCCCGACAACCCGCGCATCGTCACGACCGTGCGCGGCGTGGGCTATCGCGCCGGCGCGGTGGTCTGAGGTCCATGTCCCACGCGCACGCGCCGCGGCGTGTGCCGGCCCGCCTGCGGGACTGGCGCTCCTGGCCCCGGAACGTCCGCTATGCGTGGCGGCGCTCCCTGCGCTTCCGCACGGTGCTTCTCGCTCTGGGTCTCAGCGCCCTGGCGGTGCTGGGCGCCTTCGTCTTCATGGCGCTCGCGATCCAGAACGACCTGTTCCAATCGCGCCTCGCGCAGGTGCTGGAAGATGCCGAACGCACGACGCAGGCCGCTCAGGCGACGCTGGACTCCGCCGAGGTCGGCGGCGACCTGGTCGCGGTGGACAACCTGCTGGTCAACGTCAGCACGGTCGCCCGGCAGGGGGCGACCGAGATGACGGCGGCGCTGCGCAGCGACCCCGCGTCGCCGCTGGCGCCTCAGGGTTTCACGACGGGCGGGCTGACCGAGGATTACCTCTCGGAGGGCCTGCGCACGGCGGTGCAGGACGGGGCCGACCTGCAGTGGTGGCAGTCTGTCGCCCTGCCGGACGGCGACGGCGGGACCGTGCCCGGCATCGTGGTGGGCCAGCAGCTGCAGGTGCCCGAAGCCGGTTCGTACGAGCTCTACTTCGGCTACGACCTCGCCGATGCGTCGCAGACGCTGAGCTTCGTGCAGGTGACCCTGTGGATCGTGGGTGCGGCACTCGTGCTGCTGATCGGCGCGATCTCGTGGGTGGTGCTGCGGTCGGTGACGAGCCCCATCGCCGAGGCGGCCGAGACCAGCGAGCGCCTCGCGCACGGCGACCTCGGCGTGCGGCTCGAGGTGCGCGGCGACGACGAGCTGGCCACGCTCGCGCGCTCGTTCAACGCGATGGCCGACAGCATCCAATCGCAGATCAAGGACCTCGCCGACCTCTCGCTCGTGCAGCAGCGGTTCGTGTCGGACGTCTCACACGAGCTGCGGACGCCTCTGACCACGATCCGCCTGGCCTCGGACATGCTCAACGACCGGCGCGAGGCGTTCGACCCCGCCACTGCACGCGCCGCGGAGCTGCTGCACGCCCAGGTGCAGCGGTTCGAGACGCTCCTGACCGACCTGCTCGAGATCAGCCGGTACGACGCCGGTTCCGTGCAGCTGGAGATCGAGCCGACCAGCATGACGCAGCTGGCAGAGGACGTGATCGCGTCGATGCAGCAGCTCG
>NZ_JANJFJ010000315.1:0-5108 GCF_024626565.1 Microbacterium sp. zg.Y909 | reverse complement strand
ACCATCACCAAGCTGCGGTGGCTGCGCGACCACGAGCCCGACAACGCCGCCCGCGTGGCGGCCGTCGCCCTCCCGCACGACTGGCTCACCTGGCGGCTGCGGGGCTTCGGTCCGGCGGGCGAATCGCGCCTCGGCCCGGTGCTCGAAGAGCTCGTGACCGACCGCTCCGACGCGTCGGGCACCGGATACTGGGACCCCGAGACCGGTGGCTACGACCGCGAGATGCTCGTCGCCGCGCTCGGGCACGACGTCGTGCTGCCCCGCGTGCTCGGGCCGCGCGACAGCGTGACCGACGCCGATGGCCGGCTCGTGGGTGCCGGCGCCGGCGACAACGCCGCGGCCGCTCTGGGCGCGGGCGCGCGCACCGGCGACGTCGTCGTGTCGATCGGCACGAGCGGCACGGTGTTCGCCGTCACCCCCGAGCGCACGGTGGACCCCACCGGCACGGTGGCCGGCTTCGCCTCGGCCGACGGGCACTTCCTGCCGCTGGTGGCGACCATGAACGCCGCGCGCGTGCTCGACGCGATCGGCCGGCTGCTGAACGTCGACCACGACGAGCTGTCGCGACTGGCGCTCGCCGCCGCGCCGGGGGCGGGCGGGCTGACCCTCGTGCCCTACTTCGAGGGCGAGCGCACTCCCAATCTGCCCGATGCCACGGCGTCGCTGACCGGCATGACGCTGGCATCCACGACCCGCGAGAACCTTGCGCGGGCGGCAGTGGAGGGCATGCTCTCGGGCCTGGCCGCGGGGCTCGATGCCCTGCGTGGGCTGGGCGTCGAGCCGCAGCGCGCCCTGCTGATCGGCGGCGGTGCGCGGTCGCAGGCGGTGCGCGAGATCGCCCCGCTGGTGTTCGGCATGCCGGTCGAGGCCCCCGCACCCGGAGAGTACGTCGCCCTCGGCGCCGCCCGGCAGGCGGCGGGGCTCGTCGCCGGCTGACGCGGCGGTTCACAGCAGACGCCTCAGGCGGCCCCGTAGGGTCGGGGGCATGGCCATCCCGGTGGGCGAGCAGCCCGTGTCCCTGTCGGCTCAGCAGCTGCGGGAGTTGCGCGACGACCTGCAGCGGTTCCTCCTGGAGTACCGCTTCGGTCTGCACGAGGTCGAGACGAAGATCTCGATCCTGCGCGAGGAGTTCTCGCACATGCACGACTACAACCCGATCGAGCACGTGAGCAGCCGGGTCAAGTCCCCCGACAGCCTGGTGGCGAAGGTCGCGCGCAAGGGCATCGAGGCCGACTTCGACAGCATCCGGGCACACATCACCGACGTCGCCGGGGTGCGCATCACCTGCAGCTTCCGCGCCGACGCCTATCGCCTCTTCGACCTGCTCACCGCGCAGCCGGACATCACCGTGATGGCGGTCAAGGACTACATCGCCGAGCCCAAGCCCAACGGATACAAGAGCCTGCACGCGATCGTCTCCGTGCCGGTGTACCTCTCGACCGGCCCGGTGCAGGTGCCGGTCGAGATCCAGTTCCGCACGATCGCGATGGATTTCTGGGCGAGCCTCGAGCACAAGATCTACTACAAGTACGACCGGCAGGTGCCCGATTCGCTGCTGGCCGAGCTGAAGGATGCCGCAGACTCCGCCTCGGCGCTCGATGAGCGGATGCAGCGCCTGCACCAAGAGCTGCACGGCCCGGCGCGCCCGCCGCACATGCGCGCCGTCTGAGCGGCCTCGCCCGCGTCCGGGCAGAATGGGCGGGTGGCGCACGAGGACCTCGACGACGTGGCGGCGCAGCTGTACGCCCTGCCCCCGGCGGAGTTCACCGCTGCCCGCAACGCGCGCGCCGCCGCGGCCGAGCTCCCACTGGCGAAGGCCGTGCGCAACCTGCGCAAACCCGCCGTGGCCGCCTACGCGGTCGACCTGCTCGTCCAGGAGGGGCAGCTGGGGGAGGCGCTGGACCTCGCCGCGGCGCTGCGCGAGGCGCAGGACGACCTGGATGCCGCGGAGATGACCCGCCTGAGCCGGCAGCGCCGCGCCCTCGTCGCCGCCCTGTCGCGTCAGGCGGTCGACCTCGCCCGGGATCGCGGCGTCTCGGTGAGTGACGCCGCCGCCTCGGACGTGGAATCGACCATCGATGCGGCCGTGCGCGACCCGGCGGCGGCCGCCGCCGTGATGACGGGCCGCCTCGTGCGCCCGCTGGCGGCGACGGGGGTGGACCCGGTGGATCTGACCGACGCCGTGGGCGGCTCGATCCCGGGGGTGGCGGAGCGCCCCGCCCCGCCACGCGACGACCTGGCTCAGCGCCGGGCGCGCCGCGCGGCCGATAAGGCGGTGCGCGAGGCGGAGCGTGGGGCGTCCGAGGCCGACCGTCGGCTCGCCCGCGTCGAGGCGACGATGCAGAAGGCGCGGGAGCGCGCGGATCACCTCGCCGAGCGCGAGGCCGACCTGCGCGCCGATCTCGAGCGCATCCGCGCCGAGGCCGCCACCGCGCAGTCGGCCGTCGCGGCGGCAGAGATCGAGCGCGAGCAGGCGGCCACCGCGGCGCGCGCCGCGCGGCGCACCGTCGAAACGGCGCAGGCGGCCCTCGACGAGGCGGGCGGGGCACCCTCATGACCGGCTCCGTCCACGACGTCTTCACCGACGCCCGCCGCCGCCTGGCCGGCGCACCGCGCGAGCGCCTCGGATCGCCACTCACGGTGCGGCGCGTGCTCGGCTTCGCCCGCGCGCCCCGCGTCACGCCGGTCGGCGACGGCTGGCACCTGGGAGTGCTGCTCGTAACCGATGACGCGGTGCTGGCCATCGGAGAGATCGTGCGCGCCCGGCAGGAGGTGCGGCGCGGCTACACGGCCCAGTCGCAGCGCGAGCGGGCGGAGCGACAGGCGGCCGCCTTCCGAGGCGGGTTCGCCGAGGGGGAGGTCGTGCACATCGGATGGCGGATGCTCGACCTCGACGCCGTCGCGCGGGGCGAGGCATCCGGTCCTCTGGCGATGCGCGACGGGGTGCCCAGCGTGCGCTGGAGCGCGGCGGGCGGCTACCGGCCGCTCGAGGACTACCTCGCCGAACGCATCGAGCTGCTGCGACAGCCGCCCCAGGGGGCGTCCTGAGCAAACCGGGGTGCGCGGGTGCGTTTGTCAAGTCCTCCGGGGGGAGTTTTCGTCGGTCTAGTGTTGCCCCGTGCATTCATGGCCAGGCTCTGCGTATCCACTGGGCGCGACGTTCGACGGTAACGGAACGAACTTCGCGCTCTTCAGCGAAGGCGCCGAGCGCGTCGAACTCTGCCTCTTCGGCGATCGGGGCAAGGAGACGCGCGTCGAACTCGTCGACGTCGATGCCTTCGTGTGGCACGCGTATCTGCCCAACGTGCAGCCGGGCCAGCGCTACGGCTACCGCGTGCACGGGCCGTACGACCCGGCGTCGGGCAAGCGCTTCAATCCGAACAAGCTGCTGCTCGATCCCTACGCCAAGGCCGTCGACGGGCAGGTGAAGTGGGGCCAGGAGGTCTTCAGCTACCCCTTCGGCGACCCGGACGGCCGCAACGACGCGGACTCCGCCGCGCAGATGATGAAGGGCGTCGTGGTCAACCCCTTCTTCGACTGGTCGGGGGACCGGCAGCCGAAGACGCCGTATGCGGAGTCGTTCATCTACGAGGCGCACGTCAAGGGGCTCACCCAGCTTCACCCCGACATCCCCGAGGACATCCGCGGCACTTACAGTGCCATCGCGCACCCGGTCATCATCGAGCACCTCAAGAAGCTCGGGGTCACGGCGATCGAGCTCATGCCGGTGCACCAGTTCGTCAACGACTCCACCCTTCAGGACAAGGGCCTGTCGAACTACTGGGGCTACAACACCATCTCGTTCTTCGCCCCGCAGAACACCTACTCCGCCACCGGTCAGCGCGGCCAGCAGGTGCAGGAGTTCAAGGGCATGGTGCGGGCCCTTCACGCCGCCGGCATCGAGGTCATCCTCGACGTCGTCTACAACCACACCGCAGAGGGCAACCACCTCGGACCCATGCTGTCGATGCGCGGCATCGACAACGAGGCCTACTACCGCCTCGAAGACGACGACAAGCGGTACTACACCGACTACACCGGCACCGGCAACAGCCTCAACGTCGGGAGCCCCCACACCCTGCAGATGATCATGGATTCGCTGCGCTACTGGGTGCTCGAGATGCACGTCGACGGGTTCCGGTTCGACCTGGCGGCGACGCTGGCCCGCGAGTTCTACGACGTCGACCGGCTGGCGGCGTTCTTCGAGCTCGTGCAGCAGGATCCGGTGGTCTCGCAGGTCAAGCTCATCGCAGAGCCCTGGGACATCGGCCCCGGCGGCTACCAGGTGGGAAACTTCCCCCCGCAGTGGACGGAGTGGAACGGCAAGTACCGCGACACGGTGCGCGACTTCTGGCGCGGCGAGCCCCAGGCCCTGGCCGAGTTCGCGTCGCGCATCACCGGCTCCGCCGACCTGTACGAGCACTCGGGTCGGCGCCCGGTGGCATCCATCAACTTCGTCACCGCCCACGACGGCTTCACCCTGCGCGATCTGGTGTCGTACAACGACAAGCACAACGACGCCAACGGCGAGGACGGCCGCGACGGCGAATCGCACAACCGCTCGTCCAACTTCGGCGTCGAGGGCCCGACCGACGACTCCGAGGTCCTCACGGCCCGAGCCCGCCAGCAGCGCAACTTCATCGCGACGCTGCTGCTGAGCCAGGGCGTGCCGATGCTGCTGCACGGCGACGAGCTCGGCCGCACGCAGCAGGGCAACAACAACGGCTACGCGCAGGACAACGAGCTGACGTGGGTGCACTGGGATGCCGTGGACCAGCCGCTCGTGGAGTTCACCTCAGCTCTCGCCCGGCTGCGGCGCGAGCACCCCGCCTTCCGGCGCAGCCGGTTCTTCAACGGCCGCCCGGTGCGCCAGGAAGAGGGCGCGCCCATCCCCGACATCGTGTGGCTGCGCCCCGACGGCACGCGCATGCAGCCGGACGACTGGGACTCCGGCTTCGGCCGCGCCATCGGCATGTTCCTCAACGGCAACGGCATCCGCGAGCGCGACCGGCGCGGTGAACCCATCCGCGACCAGCATTTCCTCGTGCTGTTCAACGCCGGCGACGAGGCCGTGGACTTCTTCATCCCGGACCCCGAGTTCGCCCCGC
>NZ_JANJFJ010000314.1:0-5134 GCF_024626565.1 Microbacterium sp. zg.Y909 | reverse complement strand
GCGGCGAAGCGGTGCACCTGCCAGAACCCGCCGGCGTCGACGCGGAACTGGCGCCCCGCGACCTCTTCCACGATCACTTCGCGCAGCGGATTGGCCCCCGTCGCCCTGTTCCCCGTCGGTGTCGCGCCGCGGGGCCGGCGCCCACCGGCACGGTGGTGGTGCTCGGGGCGGGGCAGCACCCGCACACGCCCGTCTGCGGGCAGCACGAGGTCGATCCGCCCCGGCGCCACGCCCTTCAGCTCCAGGGCCACGCGCGCGAGGTCGGGGGCGGCGAGCGGGTGGTCTTCGACCGTCACCACGCGGTGGCTGCGCGCCGCGTAGGGTCCGACGCGGCCATCGGCATCCACGTGCAGGCTCAGCCGGGTGCGCCACCCGGTGCCGTCGCCGTCTTCGGGCGGGGTGGCGCGGTCCACGCCGTCGGCGCTGACCGGCGCGACGGTGACCGGCGTCGTCAGGCCGGCAAAGCGCTGCAGCGCGTCCATGACGACGTGCTGCTTGAGGGCCCGCTGATGGGTGAGTTCGATGTGACCGAAGTCGGCGCCCCCCGGTCGGTTCTCCGGGGCCACGTCGACATCGGCCTGCCGCCAGATGTGCGGGCGACGGTGCGGCGACGCATCGAGCACCTCCAGCACCTCACCACGCCAGAACGACGCCTTGCCGACGTCGGTCAGCCGCACCCGCACCCGCTCCCCCGGGAGAGCGTCGGGAACGAACACGACCCGCCCCTCGTGACGGCCGACGAACACGCCGCCGTGAGCGACGTCGGTGACGTCGAGATCGATGAGGGCGTCCGTGGATGCCAAGGGTGTAACCATCCTTCGATGCTCGCACACCCAGATGTGCCCGCCCCTAGGCTGGGGCGATGCGCGTGTGCCTCGCCTCGACCTCTCCCGCCCGTCTCACGCTGCTGCGGCAGGCAGGCATCGAACCGGAGACGATGGCACCGGACGTGGATGAGGATGCCGTCATCGCCGCGGTTCAGCACGACGAGGCGCGCACCCTCCCCGCCGCCGAGCACGTGCTGCTGCTGGCGCGGCGCAAGGCCGCGGACGTCGCCGAGCGCGTGGCCGCGGCCGGGTTCGAGGGCATCGTCATCGGCGGGGACTCGATGTTCGAGATCGACGGAGAGATCCTCGGCAAGCCCTACACCGCCGAGGCCGCAGTGGCGCGCTGGCGCGCGATGCGGGGGCGAACCGGCATCCTGCACTCCGGCCACAGTGTCGTGCGGGTCGGCGGCGGGCGGGCGGAGGCAGAAGCCCACGGGGTCGCCGAGGCCTCCGTCACCTTCGCCGCCGACATCACCGACGACGAGATCGCCGCCTACGTCGCCACCGGCGAACCGCTGCACGTGGCCGGCGCCTTCACCATCGACAGCCTGGGCGGCCCCTTCATCGACACCGTGCACGGCGACCCCTCGACGGTCGTGGGGATGTCGCTGCCGACCGTGCGGCGCCTCGCACGGCAACTCGACGTCGCCTGGCCGACCCTCTGGAACCGCTCGTAGACATCGACGAAGGTTTCCGGAACTTTCTTGTGCGAGTGATCCAAAGAGCGCCCCCGCTGTCTGGGTAGGCTGACATCCATGCCTGCTATCGCCAAGGTGCTCATCGCGAACCGCGGCGAGATCGCCGTTCGCATCATCCGCGCCGCTCGCGACAGCGGAAAAGGGTCGGTCGCCGTCTACGCCGACCAGGATCGCGACGCCCTGCACACCCGCCTCGCCGACGAGGCCTATTCGCTCGACGGCGCGACGAGTGCCGACACCTACCTCTCGATCGAGAAGATCCTCTCCGTCGCCCGCCGCTCCGGCGCCGACGCGGTGCACCCCGGCTACGGCTTCCTCGCCGAGAACGCCGACTTCGCCCGCGCCGTCATCGCCGCGGGTCTCGTCTGGATCGGCCCGTCGCCCGAGGCGATCGAAGCCCTCGGCGACAAGGTCACCGCGCGCCACGTGGCCGAACGGGTCGGCGCGCCGCTCGCTCCGGGCACGCCCGGGCCGGTCGCGAACGCCGACGAGGTCATCGCGTTCGCCCGCGAGCACGGTCTGCCGATCGCCATCAAGGCCGCGTACGGCGGCGGCGGCCGAGGACTGAAGGTGGCCCGCGAGCTCGATGAGGTGGCCGAGGCCTTCGAGTCCGCCACCCGCGAGGCGATCACCGCCTTCGGCCGCGGCGAGTGCTTCGTGGAGAAGTACCTCGACAAGCCCCGTCACGTCGAGACCCAGTGCCTGGCCGACGCCGCCGGCACCGTCGTCGTCGTCTCGACCCGCGACTGCTCACTGCAGCGGCGCCACCAGAAGCTCGTGGAAGAGGCCCCGGCGCCCTTCCTCACCCGCGAGCAGAACGAGGTGCTCTACACCTCGTCGAAGGCGATCCTCAAAGAGGTGGGCTACGTCGGTGCCGGCACGTGCGAGTTCCTCGTCGGCGCCGACGGCACCATCTCGTTCCTCGAGGTGAACACCCGCCTGCAGGTCGAGCATCCGGTCTCCGAGGAGGTCACCGGCATGGATCTCGTCCGCGAGCAGTTCCGCCTCGCCGAGGGCGGCCTGCTCGAAGACCGCGACCCCGAGCCCGTCGGCCACTCGATCGAGTTCCGCATCAACGGCGAGGACCCCGGCCGCGGGTTCCTGCCGCAGCCCGGTCGCATCCACGTGTTCAAGACCTTCGGCGGCCCCGGCATCCGGCTGGATTCCGGCGTCACCGCGGGCGACGCCGTGTCGGGCGCGTTCGACTCGCTGCTGGGCAAGATCATCGTCACCGGGCGCGACCGCGCCGAGGCGCTGTCGCGGGCACGCCGGGCGCTGGACGAGTTCGAGGTCGCCGGCATGCCCACGGTGCTGCCGTTTCACCGCCGCGTCGTGCGCGACCCCGCGTTCACCGCCGAGGACGGCCGGTTCGGCGTGTTCACGCGCTGGATCGAGACCGAGTTCGACAACGACATCCCGCCGTGGGACGGCGAAGACGACACCCCGGATGCCGGCGACAGCCGCCACACCGTCGTCGTCGAGGTCGCGGGCAAGCGCCTGGAGGTGAGCCTTCCCGACCGCATCGCCGCGGCTCCGGCGAAGGTCGGCCGCCCGGCGGCCGTGCCGCCGTCGCGGCGCATGCACGCCCCGACGGTGGTCGCCGGGGCATCGGGCGACGCCGTCACCTCGCCGATGCAGGCGACCGTCGTGAAGGTCGCCGTCGCGGAGGGGCAGCAGGTCGTCAAGGGTGACCTGGTCGTCGTGCTCGAGGCCATGAAGATGGAACAGCCCATCCAGGCGCACAAGGACGGCACCGTCGGCGGCCTGGATGCCATGCCGGGCACCACCGTGCCGGCCGGCCACCTGCTTCTCACGATCACCTGAGCCCGGCGGGGTCGCGGCCCCGCGGCATCCGTCGCGCCCGGGCGAGGGAGGGCGGCGCGCGGGCTACGCTTCGGGCTCGGCGGCCCGGTCGACGATGTGCATCGCACGGGCGGCATCGGTGATCGACCCCGAAAGGGAGGGGTACACCGCGAACACGCGCGACACCTGGTCGACCGTCAGGCGTCGCTCCACGGCGATCGCGATGGGGTAGATGAGCTCCGAGGCGCGCGGGGCCACGATGACCCCCCCGAGCACGGTGCCGCTTCCCTGGCGGGCGAAGAGCTTCACGAAGCCGTCGCGCACGCCCATCATCTTCGCGCGCGGGTTGGCCGCCAGCGGCAGCTTGTGCACGACGCCGTCGACCAGGCCCGAGTCGATGTCGGCCTGCTGGAACCCGACGGTCGCGATCTCGGGCGCGGTGAAGATGTTCGCGGAGATGCGCCGACGCTCGAGCGGGATGACGGTGTCGCCCAGGGCGTGGAACACCGCGGTGCGTCCCTGCATCGAAGCGACCGAGGCCAGCGGCACGAAGGTGGTGCAGTCGCCGGCGGCGTAGATGTTGGGGACCGACGTGCGGGCGACCCGGTTGACCCGGATGTGTCCGGAGTCGGTCATCTGGATGCCGGCCTCCTCCAGCCCGATGCCGGCGGTGTTCGGCACGGACCCGACCGCCATGAGGCAGTGGCTGCCTTCGACCGTGCGTCCGTCGGCGAGGGTCACCACGACGCCGTCGCCCGAGCGCTGGACCGTCTGGGCGCGGGCCTTGGACAGCACCTGCATCCCGCCGCGTTTGAAGACGCGCTCGAGAAGGGCCGCCGCGTCGGGGTCCTCCCCCGGCAGCACGTGGTCGCGACTGGAGACCAGCGTGACCTTGGCCCCCAGGTTCATGTACGCGCCGGCGAACTCGGCCCCGGTGACGCCCGAGCCCACCACGATGAGGTGCTCGGGAAGGGACTTCATGTCGTAGAGCTGGGTCCAGGTGAGGATGCGCTCGCCGTCCGGCGGTGCACTGGGGAGCTCTCGCGGCGACGACCCCACCGACACCACGAGGGTGTCCGCCTCGATGCGGTCGAAGTCGACACCACCGGGGCCGGTGGACACCACCAACGCGTTGTCGCCCTCGAGGCGCCCGTGGCCGGAGACGATCCGCACCCCCGCCTCGACGAGCGTCGCGCGCATGTCGTCGGACTGCTGGCGCGCCAGCGACAGCAGACGCTTGTTGACGGCAGCGAGGTTGATGGCGATCTCGGGCTGCAGCGGCTGACCGTTGCCGCCGCGGGCGAACAGCTGCACGCCCAGGTCGCCGGCCTGTGAGATCGCCACGGCGGCGTCGGCGGTGGCGATGAGGCTCTTGGAAGGCACGACGTCGGTGATCACCGCGGCGCCGCCGACGCTCGCGCGCTCGACGAGGGTGACCTTCGCGCCCAGCTGCGCAGCGGCGATCGCGGCTTCGTAGCCGCCGGGGCCCCCACCGAGGATGGCGACGGTCTGGGTGCGCTCGAAACTCAACGACATGACTTCATTCTCTCAGGCGCGATCGGGCGCCGACGCCGCTCGGCTGGCCCCGCGGCATCCGACTTCCTAAAGTGGGGACATGTCCGACACGACCCCCCATCCCCTCGACGACCCCGCTGCCGACCCCTTCGGCGTGGCCGCCGACGCCGCCGCCGACATCGCCCGCATCACGGGCGTCGAGCGACACGACATCGCCCTGACGCTCGGAAGCGGGTGGGGCAAGGCCGCAGAGCTCATCGGCGAGACGACCGCCGTCTTCCCCGCCACCGA
>NZ_JANJFJ010000313.1:0-1503 GCF_024626565.1 Microbacterium sp. zg.Y909 | reverse complement strand
ATCGGCCTGGCCGGCGTCATGGGCGGTGGCACGACCGAGATGACGGATGCCACGCGCAACGTGCTCATCGAGGCCGCGGTGTTCGACACCGTCTCGATCGCCCGTACCGCCCGCCGGCACAAGCTGCCGTCGGAGGCGTCGCGCCGTTTCGAGCGCGGCGTGGATCCGCTGATCCCGTTCGTCGCCGCCCGGCGCGTGGCCGACCTGATGGTCGAGTACGCCGGAGGGACGCTCGACACCGGGGTCGGCGGCGCGCTGTTCGCCGACGTGCACATCGCCGGGATCGATCTGCCCCGGGCGTTCGTGCCCGGCCTGATCGGCGTGGACTACAGCGATGCCGATGTCGTCGGCGCGCTGGAGAAGATCGGGTGCGAGGTCACCGAGACCGGCGAGGGGTGGGTCGTCATCCCGCCGTCGTGGCGTCCGGACCTGACCGACAAGTGGACGCTCGCCGAGGAGGTCGCCCGCATCGACGGGTTCGACCGCATTCCGTCGGTGCTGCCGGTGCCGCCGTCGGGCCGGGGCCTGACCGCCGCGCAGGCGGGGCGCCGGCGCGTGGCCAACGCCCTGGCTGCCGCCGGATACACCGAGACGCCGTCGTTCCCCTTCACCACGGCGGAGCAGAACGACCTGCACGGGTCCGCCTCCGGCGAGCACCTGCCGAGCGTCAAGCTCGCCAACCCGCTGGACGGCCAGGCGCCGTTCCTGCGCCGCTCGCTGGTGCCGGGTCTGCTGCAGGTCGCGCACCGCAACCTGGCGCGCGGCTTCGGTGACCTCGCGCTGTTCGAGACCGGCGCGGTGTTCCTGCCCGTGCCCGGTGTCGTCTACGGCACCGACCACGTGCCGCCGCTCGCGGTGCGGCCCGATGCCGCCACGCTCGCGGCGTTGGACGCTTCGATTCCGCCGCAGGCACGCCACGTCGCGGTGCTGCTGACCGGCCACCGTGTCGCGAAGCAGCCAGGACAGGCCGCAGAGTCGTTCGACGTGGGCGACGCGCTGGACGCGGTCCGCACGGTGGCCGCGGCGGCCGGCGTGACCGTGGACGTGGCGCAGGGGCAGCGCGCGGCGCTGCACCCGGGACGCACCGGCGTGCTGTCGGTCGGCGACGTCGAGGTCGGCTACGTCGGCGAGGTGCTGCCGTCGGTCTCCGAAGACGCGGACCTGCCTGGCCGCGTGATCGTGGCGGAGTTGGACCTCGACCTCGTGCTGGCGCTGGCCGGCGACCGGGTGGTCGCGGCTTCCCTGTCGGGATACCCGGCCGCGACGCAGGACGTCTCGCTCGTCGTGCCGCGGGACGTGCCGGCATCCGCCGTGCGCGCCGCGCTGGTCGACGGGGCGGGGGAGCTGCTGGAGTCGCTGCGGCTCGTGGACGATTACCGCGGGTCGGGTGTCGGCGAGGGGGAGAAGTCGCTCACGTTCGCGCTGCGCTTCCGTGCCCCCGACCGCACACTGACCGCCGCCGAGGCGACCGAGGCGAAGCTCGCCGGTGTCGCCGTCGCCGCC
>NZ_JANJFJ010000312.1:0-3643 GCF_024626565.1 Microbacterium sp. zg.Y909 | reverse complement strand
GAGCGCCTGGGAGCCGCCATTCGCGAGTGAGTATTCGCGGCGCCGAGTGAGTATTCGGCGTGCCGAGTGAGTATTCGCCGGGCCGGTCAGCGGCCCGGCCGCCGCGGGTCATCGGACTCGGGGGAGGGAGCGTCAGCGCGAACCCCAGTTCCACGCCGGGACGTCGAGGAACCCTTGACCGGCCACGACCGTGCCGTCGGGGGTGCGCTGCAGCTCGACGTGGGCGGCATCGGCGAGGCCGGCGGCCAGCTGCGGCGCATGGGTGACGACGATCAGCTGCGTGCGCTCGGATGCCGCGGCGATGAGCTGGGCCAGCGGCGCCAGCAGATCGGCGTGCAGGCTCGCCTCGGGCTCGTTCAGCACGATGAGGGGAGCGGGTCGGGCCGGCAGCAACGCGGCGCAGAGCAGCAGGTAGCGCAGCGTCCCGTCGGAGAGCTCGGTGGACTGCAACGGGCGCAGCAGTCCCGGCAACTGGAGAGAGAGCGAAAACATGCCATCGTTGCCGGTGACCTGCACGCGTGCGCCGGGGAACGCCGCGTCAACGGCGTGGTCGAGGGCCGCCCCATGGTCGGCATCCTGAATCGTCGCCCACACCGCGGCCAGGTTCTCGCCGCCGTGCGCGAGGGTGTGCGAGCGGGTGCCGACCTGCGGGCGTCGCGCCGGCGCGTCGGCATCGACGCGGAAATGGTCGTAGAAGCGCCAGGCGCCGAGCATGCGTCGCAGGGTCAGCAGCTCAGGGGCGGTGTCGCCGTCGGCGAGGTCGGTCACGATGCTCTCGAAAGGGGCGAGCTGCTGGTCGAGGGTGACCCAGGAGCCCTCGCGCACACGGGTCGCGCCGCGCAGCCGGTCGATGAGCAGCGTCGCGGGCTTGGCGAGCGGGCCGGCGAAGACCTGCTCGCGCTTGATCTCGGGGTCGCGGGCGAAGAGGCTGCGCTGATCGGACTGGGGGATGCCGAGGTCGACGAGGTAGCCGAGTTCGTCGCCGGCGAACCCCAGCTGCACGGCGACCGGCCCGCGGCGGATCGTCGCCTCTCCGCCGCCCTGTTCTGGCCCCGCCCAGAGGACCGAAGGCAGGCCGCCTTCGCGCGCGACCGCCGAGATGAGAGAGCCGCTGGCGGTGGCCGAGAGCAACCGCAGCGCGCGATAGAGGTTGGACTTTCCGGAGCCGTTGGCGCCCGTGACGACGGTGAGGGGCGCGAGCGGCACGACGATGTCGCGCAGGGACCGGTAGCCGGAGACGGCGAGCGTGGTGAGCATGCCTCCGATCCTGGCAGGCCCCTCCGACGCGCTCGCGAGTGAGTATTCGCGCTGTCGAGTGAGTATTCGTGCCCCGAGTGAGCATTCAGCCATCGCGCGGCGGCGGCTCCTCTGCTGGAATCGACGCATGACCGATGTGCTGATCCTCGGCGGGACCGGATGGCTGGGCGCGCGCATCGCGGAGCGTTGGCTCGACCGCGGTGCCCGCGTGACGTGCCTTGCCCGAGGCTCCAGCCCGGCGCCGGAGGGAGCGCGCCTCATCGCCGCCGACCGCGACGCGGACGGCGCGTATGACGCCGTCGCGCCCATGGAGTGGGACGAGATCGTGGATGTGTCGTCGGATGCCGCGCAGGTGGCATCCGCCGTCGAGGCCCTCGCCACGCAGACCCGGCACTGGACGTTCGTCTCCACCATCTCGGTGTACGCCGAGGCGGATGCCGCCGGGGCCGACGAGTCGGCACCGGTGGTGGCGCCGCTGAAACCCGGGCACGAAAGCGACTACCCGCACGAAAAGGCCGCCGCGGAAGAGACGGTCCGAGGGGCTCTCGGTCATCGCGCGGCGATCGTCCGTCCCGGGCTGATCGCCGGGCCAGGTGATCCGACGGACCGGTTCGGCTATTGGGCGGCGCGCTTCGCGCTCGCCGGGCGCGAGCCGGTGCTCGTGCCTCCGACCGACGGCCGGGGCGTGGCGGTGGTCGACGTGGACGACCTGGCCGACTTCATCACCGCCATCGGCGAGGCGCCGTGGACGGGGGTCGTCAACGCCGTGGGCGATCCGCACCCGCTCGCCGAGGTTCTCGCGCTCGCGCGGGAGGTGGCCGGGCACACGGGTCCGATGGTGGATGCCTCGGAGGAGTGGCTGCTCGACCACGGTGTGACTCACTGGTCGGGTCCGAGATCCCTGCCGCTGTGGCTGCCCGCCGACATGCCGGGCCTGTGGTCGCGCTCGCACGCGGCGTACACGATCCTCGGTGGGCGGCTGCGGCCGTTGCGCACGACGCTCGAGCGCACCCTCGCTGCGGAGCGGCGCGCCGGCCTCGACCGGGACCGGCGCTCCGGCCTGAGCCGCGCGGAGGAGCTCGCCCTGCTCGCAGCCCTCGACTGAGCTCTGCCCCGACGAATACTCACTCGACCCCGCGAATACTCACTCGACCCCGCGAATACTCACTCGGCAGCGACAGCGCGGATTTGCGGGGCGCGGGGGCGGGGGGATATCGTCGCGGCATGCCTTCGGCCGCCTGCACCGCCTCGACGCTCGTCTCGAGCGCCGCTGCTGCACGCCGCCGTCTGGGCGGGCGCCGACTCTAGGCGACCCTGCACGCGGCCGGTCCGGCCGCCCGCCGGCGTCGCCGTTCCTGGCCCCGTACCCCAGACAATTAAGATGGATATATGACCTATTCGGTCGCCGTTTCCGGCGCTTCCGGCTATGCGGGCGGCGAAATCCTGCGCCTCCTCGCCGCTCATCCCGACATCGAGATCCGCACCGTCACGGCACACTCCAACGCCGGGCAGCCCCTCATCGACCACCAGCCGCACCTGCGGTCGCTCGCGCACCTGCAGCTGCAGGAGACGACGCCCGAGGTGCTCGCCGGCCACGACATCGTGTTCCTCGCCCTGCCGCACGGGCAGTCCGGGCAGTACACCGACGCGCTCGCCGACACCCCGCTCGTCATCGACGCCGGCGCCGACCACCGGCTGACCTCGCCCGAGGCCTGGGCGCAGTTCTACGGCGGCGAGTTCCACGAGCCCTGGGCGTACGGCGTGCCGGAGCTGCTCGTCGACGGCGGCAAGCAGCGTCACCGCCTCGTCGGCGCGAGCCGCATCGCCGCGCCCGGATGCAACGCCTCGACGGTCAGCCTGAGCCTCGCCCCGGGTGTCGCCGCGGGCGTCATCGACCCGAGTGACATCGTCACGGTGCTCGCCGTCGGTCCGTCCGGCGCGGGCAAGAGCCTCAAGCCCAACCTGCTCGCCGCCGAGGTGCTCGGCAGCGCGAACCCCTACGCGGTCGGCGGCACGCACCGGCACATCCCCGAGATCCGCCAGGCACTGGCCGCGGCCGCAACCGCCGGCGCCGACCCGGACGACATCCGCATCTCGTTCACCCCCGTGATCGTGCCGATGTCCCGCGGCATCCTCGCCACGAGCTCCGCTCCCATCGCACCGGGGGCGACGGATGCCGACATCCGCGGCGCATGGGAGCAGGCGTACGGCGACGAGCTGTTCGTGCAGCTGCTGCCCGAGGGGCACTTCCCGCGCACCGCCGACGTCGTGGGCGCCAACACCGCGCTCCTCGGCCTCGCGATCGACCGCGCAGCGAACCGCGTGGTGGTCGTGGCCGCGCTCGACAACCTGGCCAAGGGCACCGCGGGTGCCGCGATCCAGTCGA
>NZ_JANJFJ010000311.1:0-5178 GCF_024626565.1 Microbacterium sp. zg.Y909 | reverse complement strand
CGCCGCCGCCTCCTCGCCGTCACCGCCGGCCTCGCCGCGCTGACCCTCAGCCTCACCGGCTGTCTCGCCGCGATGATCCCCGACGCGGCCGCGCCGCCCACGGTCGGCCCCAGCAAGCCGCCCGTCACCGACGGCATCTCCGAGGAGCTGCTGCCGTTCTACGAGCAGACGGTGGAGTGGGAGCCCTGCGAGGGCGCCGACGCGGGCTACTACGACTGCGCCACCGTGACCGCCCCGCTCGACTGGGAGAATCCGGATGCCGGCGAGATCGACCTCGCCGTGATCCGTCGCCACGCCGACTCCGGTGAGCCGATCGCGTCGCTGCTGACCAACCCCGGTGGGCCGGGCGCGAGCGGTCTGGAGCTCATCCGCGACTCTGCCGGGTTCGCCACGGGAGCCGCTCTCCGCGAGGCATACGACGTCATCGGGTTCGACCCGCGCGGCGTGGGGGAGTCCACCGCGGTGCGCTGCCTCGACGCCGAGCAGATGGACGCATACCTCTACGACGTTCCCGCGAACCCGCGGGGCAGCGCCGAGTGGGAAGACGAGCTCACCGAACGCAACGCCGCCTTCGCCGAGGCGTGCGAGGCCAACAGCGGCGGCATCCTGCCCTACATCACGACGCTTCAGGCGGCCCGCGACCTCGACCTGCTGCGGGGGGTGCTGGGCGATGAGCAGCTGCACTACCTCGGCTACTCGTACGGAACGTTCCTCGGCGCCACCTACGCCAAGCTCTTCCCCGAGCGCGTCGGCCGCCTCGTGCTCGACGGAGCCATCGACCCGGCCGTCTCGGGTCTCGAGGTCGGCACCACGCAGGGTGTGGGCTTCGAGTCCGCGCTGCGCGCCTACATGGCACAGTGTCTCGCCGGGCAGGACTGCCCGTTCCGCGGCACCGTCGACGATGCGATGGCCGACCTCGGCACCCTGCTGGCCAGCGTCGACGCGCGGCCGCTGCCCGCAGCGGACGGCCGGCAGCTGGGAGCGGACACGCTGCTGACGGCCATCATCGCGGCGCTGTACTCCCAGGACAGCTGGCCGTATCTGACCGCCGGACTCACCGACGCGCTCGAGGGAGACCCCGAGATCGCGATGCAGCTGGCCGACTTCTACAACGCCCGCCAGGGCGGTGTCTACCTCGACAACTCCTCCGAGGCGTTCCGCGCCTACAACTGCATGGACTACCCCGTAGGCGACGAGGCCGAAGACGCGGCGGCCGAGGCGCTGCTGGCGGCTGAAGCGCCCACCGTCGCGCCCTACTGGAGCGGGCCCGACTCCTGCTCGGTGTGGCCGTATGAGCCCACCGGCGTGCGCGAGCCGATCACGGCCGAGGGGGCGGCCCCCATCGTCGTGGTCGGCACCACCAACGACCCCGCCACGCCGTACGAATGGTCGGTGTCGCTGGCGGATCAACTCGCCTCGGGCGTGCTGGTCACCCGCGTCGGTGAGGGGCACACCGGATACAACAAGGGCAACGCCTGCGTGGATGCCGCCGTCGAGTCGTACCTCGTGGACGGCACCGTGCCCGAAGACGGTCTGACCTGCGAGTGACGGGTCCGAGCGGTTCGCGAGCGCTCTTTTCAGCATGTAAGATCGATGATCGTGCGTAGCGAAAGCGAAGCGCGCCACCTTAGCTCAGACGGCAGAGCGATTCACTCGTAATGAATAGGTCAAGGGTTCGATTCCCTTAGGTGGCTCAGACCGGCTGTGGGGCTCTTAGGGGCCCCACAGCCGTATCCGCACAATGAGCGCAAGGGGGACTCGTGGACGTCGCGCTCGATGCGATCCTCGAGATCTTCTCGTGGGTCGGCCTCGGCGCCGGCGTCCTCGTCGGGGTGATCGCCGTCGTGCTGTGGGCCATCGACGGCTCGTGGCTTCCCGCCACGGGTGTGGTCGAGCACGAGGACGACGGCGTGGTGGTGCGGTGGTTCGATCATGATGGGGGAGTGGGGGCGGCCGCCGCCGGTCACGCCGAATCCGAGCGTCTGGCCGGGCAGCCCACCGCAGACATCTGGTACCGGGTCGGCGGGCGCGATCGTTTCCGGCTGACGAAGCACTCCCCGGCCGTGCGCGCCACCGCCTGGCTCGCCGCCGGCCTCGCCGCGCTGGGTATCCTGGCATTCGCGGCATCCTGGATCCTGCTTTTCGCGCGCTGACCAGCGGAGTGGCATTTCCGCAGATTGCTAGATAAGCTAGCAATATGGCAAATGAGCGAACGGTGCCGAAATGGCTCCGAATCGGCATCCCCGTGGTGCTGGTGCTGGTGTGGTTGGTCGGCGGCGCGATCGGCGGTCCCTACTTCGGCAAGGTAGACGAGGTGGCGGTCAATGACCGGTCGGCGTTCCTGCCGTCGAGCGCCGACGCGACGCAGGTCAATGAGCTGCTGCCGGAGTTCCTCGGTGATGACAGCGTGCCTGCGCTCGTGGTCATGTCCACCGACGACGGCGAGCTGACCGAGAGTCAGCTGACCGAGCTGAACGACCTGGCGGCGGGCATCGTCGATCTCGACGGCGTGGTGGGCGATGTGTCGCCTGCGGTGCCGTCGGAAGACGGCGAAGCCGTGCAGGTCTTCGTGCCGCTGGATGCCGAGGGCGAGATCGCCGAGCTCGTCACCGAGCTGCGTGAGTACCTCGCCGACGGGGCGCCGTCGGGGGTGGACACCTTCGTGACCGGTCCGGCAGGGTTCTCGGCCGACCTGGTCGAGGGCTTCCTCGGCATCGACGGGTTGCTGCTGGGCGTCGCGCTGCTCGCCGTCTTCGTCATCCTGATCATCGTCTACCGCTCGCCCCTCCTGCCGATCCTCGTGCTGCTGACCTCGGTGTTCGCGCTGTGCGTGGCGCTGCTGACGGTGTGGTGGCTCGCGAAGGCGGGCATCGTCGTGCTGAACGGTCAGGTCCAGGGGATCCTCTTCATCCTCGTCATCGGCGCCGCCACCGACTATGCGCTGCTGTATGTGGCGCGCTTCCGTGAGGCGATCGCCACCGGCAAGAAGCGGTGGGATGCCACGACCACCGCGTGGCGCGGTGCGTTCGAGCCCATCCTCGCCTCCGGCGGAACGGTCATCGCGGGGCTTCTCTGCCTGCTGCTGAGCGACCTCGCGACCAACCGCGCTCTGGGCCCGATCGCGTCCATCGGCATCGCGTTCGCCATGCTGTCGGCCCTCACCTTCCTTCCGGCCCTGCTCGCCCTCACCGGACGCGCGGCGTTCTGGCCGTTCGCCCCGAAGCCCGGCGCCCTCGGCGTGCCCGAGGACTTCTCCCGCCCGGTCAAGGGCCTCTGGCCCCGTCAGGCGCGCTTCGTCGCCCGCCACCCGCGCGCGGTGTGGATCGTCTCGACGGTGGTGCTGCTGGCCGCGTGCGTCGGTGCTCTCCAGCTGAAGGCCGACGGCGTGCCCTCGAGCGAGCTCGTGCTCGGCACCTCGCAGGCCCGCGACGGACAGGCTGAGCTCGCCGAACACTTCCCGGCCGGTTCCGGCAGCCCGGTGTACGTGATCGCCCCCGAGGGCGACCTCACCGCGGCCGTCGAGGTGCTCAGCGACACCGACGGCATCGACTCGATCGCCGTGGCATCCGAGGATTCGCCCAACGGTCAGGCCGTCGTCGAGTTCGAGGGCGGTGAGGCGGTCATCAGTGCCTTCGGTCCTCCCGGAACCGCGGCACCCGAGCCGACCGTCGCCGAGGGCGACGTGCTGCTCATCGCGACGCTCACCGACGCGGCCGACTCCATCGCCGCCGAGGACGTCGTGCGCGACCTGCGCGTGCAGCTGTCCGACGACGTGGGCACGGACGTGCTCGTGGGCGGCGAGACCGCGACCGACATCGACACCAATGACACGTCGATCCGTGACCGCACGCTGATCATCCCGATCATCCTCGTGGTGATCCTGCTGATCCTCATCGCACTGCTGCGGTCGCTGTTGGCGCCGATCCTGCTGATCGGCACGGTCATCCTGTCGTTCGGCTCCGCCCTCGGAGTGAGCGCGCTGGTGTTCAACGGCATCTTCGACTTCCCCGGCGCCGACCCGGCCGTGCCGCTCTACGGATTCGTGTTCCTCGTGGCGCTGGGCATCGACTACAACATCTTCCTGATGACGCGCGTGCGGGAGGAGTCTCTGAAGCACGGAACGAGGCTCGGCATCCTGCGGGGGCTCGTGGCCACGGGCGGGGTGATCACCTCTGCCGGGCTCGTGCTGGCGGCCACCTTCGCCGCCTTGGGAGTCATCCCGATCCTGTTCCTGGCGCAGCTGGCGTTCATCGTCGCGTTCGGTGTGCTGCTCGACACGTTCGTGGTGCGCTCGCTGCTGGTGCCGGCCCTGTCGTTCGACATCGGCCGTGCGATCTGGTGGCCGTCGAAGCTGTGGCGCAACGACCCGGGCGGTTCGCGCCGGCTGGCGATGAGTCCCAGCGAGGGTGGTCCGGTCGCGGCTCCCGCGCGGGGGAGTGCCCCTGACGGTGACGGGGACCTCGCCGCGGTCGCGGTCGACACCGCCGCGGGCGTCCGCGCGGTCGAGCAGAAGGTCGCCAAAACGGGCGAGCGGTCGGTGACACGGCGGTCGCTGCGCCGGCGCTGACCCTGGCGAGGTTGTGCACGAGGGGCCGCGGCTGATGCCGGGGCCCCTCGTGCGTTCCCGGCGGGCGCGGCGCTGCCCAGCAGAGGAGATCTGCCCGAATGAGGATGGATGCCGGGATTCCATCCGCATGTCGGCAGATCTCCGCATCCCGGCGACGGTGGGCGGTGGCGCCCCGTCGCGGGCGACAGCCGTGCACAACGTCGCCGATCCGGCCCCGAAACCCCTCCGGCGGCTGCCCGGATCCCCGTGCGCGGCCGCAATGGCGACGTTGTGCACGAGGGGCCGCGGCTGATGCCGTGGCCCCTCGTGGTCCCGGCGCCGGTACGCGACCGGTCGGCGTAGGCTCGGCGCATGAGTAAGGCGCTGTTCATCGTCGACGTGCAGAACGACTTCACCGAGGGTGGGGCGCTCGGGGTCGCCGGGGGTGACGCGGTCGCGGCCGCGATCAGCCGGCACCTGGCCGCCTCCGCAGATCAGTACGCACTGATCGTCGCCTCGCGCGACTGGCACGACGCCGACGGTGACAACGGCGGACACTTCGCCGCCGGCGAGCCCGACTTCGTCGACACCTGGCCGGTGCACTGCGTAGCCGGCACCGAAGGTGCCGAGTA
>NZ_JANJFJ010000310.1:0-5232 GCF_024626565.1 Microbacterium sp. zg.Y909 | reverse complement strand
CTGCTGCAGCTGTCGATCTTCGCGCTGGGCGTGATGCCGTACATCACGGCCACGATCATCGTGCAGCTTCTGCGCGTGGTGATCCCGCACTTCGAGACACTCTACAAAGAGGGCCAGGCCGGCCAGAGCAAGCTGACGCAGTACACCCGCTATCTGACGATCGCCCTCGCGCTGCTGCAGTCGACCACGCTCATCACGGTCGCCCGCAGCGGTCAGCTGTTCGGCATCACCGGCATCGCGGAGTGCGAGCAGGTGCTCACCAACGACGCGTGGTGGGCGCAGCTGCTGATGATCATCACGATGACCGCCGGCACCGGCCTCATCATGTGGTTCGCCGAGCTCGTCACCGAGCGCGGCGTCGGCAACGGCATGTCGCTGCTCATCTTCACCTCGATCGCCGCCACGTTCCCCTCGGCCATGTGGTCGATCTGGCAGGCCCGCGGCTTCGAGATCTTCCTGCTGGTGCTGGCCGTCGGCATCCTGACCGTCGCCCTCGTCGTCTTCGTCGAGCAGTCGCAGCGGCGCATCCCGGTGCAGTACGCCAAGCGCATGGTGGGACGCCGCACCTACGGCGGCACCAACACCTACATCCCGATCAAGGTCAACATGGCCGGCGTCGTGCCCGTCATCTTCGCCTCGTCGCTGCTGTACATCCCCTCCCTCATCGCGCAGTTCAACCAGACGCCCGATGCCGAGGGCAACGTGCCCGGCTGGGTGGCGTGGATCCAGCAGTACTTCACCACCGGCGACCACCCGCTGTACATGGCGGTGTACTTCCTGCTCATCGTCGGCTTCACGTACTTCTACGTCGCCATCACGTTCAACCCGGTCGACGTCGCCGACAACATGAAGAAGTACGGCGGGTTCATCCCCGGCATCCGTGCCGGGCGTCCCACCGCCGAGTACCTCGACTACGTGCTCACCCGCATCACGCTGCCGGGGTCGATCTACCTGGGCCTCATCGCCCTCATCCCGCTTATCGCCCTCGCCACGGTCGGCGCCAACCAGAACTTCCCGTTCGGCGGCGCGTCGATCCTGATCATCGTCGGTGTGGGTCTCGAGACGGTCAAGCAGATCGACGCCCAGCTGCAGCAGCGCCACTACGAAGGGCTTCTCCGATGACCACGCCCCGTCTTCTCATCGTCGGACCGCAGGGCTCGGGCAAGGGCACGCAGGGCGTGCGCATCGCCCAGTCGCTGGGCATCCCCGTCATCTCCACCGGCGACGTGTTCCGCGCGAACGTCAAGGCGGGCACCGAGCTCGGCAAGCAGGTGCAGGCCATCATCGAGGCCGGCAACCTCGTTCCCGACGAGCTGACCAGCGCGATCGTGCGCGACCGGCTCGCGCAGGACGACGCCGCGGGCGGGTTCCTGCTCGACGGATACCCCCGCAACCTCGGCCAGGTGGCAGACCTCGACGCGTTCCTGTCGGGCCGCGACGAGGAGCTCACCGGCGTCATCGAGCTCTCCGTCCCCCGCGAAGAGAGCATCTCGCGGCTCACGCTGCGCGCTGCCGAGCAGGGCCGCACCGACGACACCGAAGACGTCATCGCCCACCGCCTGTCGATCTACGAGCGCGAGACCGCGCCCATCCTCGACGTGTACCGCGAGCGCGGCATCGTCGACACGATCGACGGCGTGGGCACGCTGGACGAGATCACCGAGCGGATCCGCGTGGCGCTGGCCGCGCGCGATCTCGTCGGCGCCTGACCGACGTGCTGCGCCGCTCCATCTACAAGACCCCCGCACAGCTGCGGGCCATGGTCGAACCCGGCCGCATCACCGCCGCGGCCCTCGAGGCCGTCCGCGAGCTGGTCGCCCCCGGTGTGACGACGCTCGAGCTGGATGCCGCCGCAAGCGCCGTCATCCGCGCGCGCGGAGCCGAGTCGAACTTCCAGCTGGTGCGCGGCTACCGCCACACCGTCTGCACGTCGGTGAACGAGCAGGTGGTGCACGGCATCCCGAGCGACCGCGTGCTCGAGCCCGGCGACATCGTCTCGATCGACGCGGGCGCACAGTATCAGGGCTGGAACGGCGACTCGGCGATCACCGTCGTGGTGCCCGATCCGTCGCGGCCGCAACTGGTGGCCGAGCGCGAGCGCCTTTCCGAGGTCACTCGCGGTTCGCTGTGGGCGGGCATCGCCGCGCTGGCGCACGCGAAGCACATCGGCGAGATCGGCGATGCGGTGCAGGGCTACATCGAGCAGTCCGGTGAGGACTACGGCATCCTGCGCGATTACGTCGGCCACGGCATCGGCCGCAAGATGCACGAGGCGCCGTCGGTGTTCAACTACCGCGTCGCCGACCGCGGCGCCGAGGTCAAGCCGGGACTGTGTCTCGCGATCGAGCCGATGGTGGTCGCCGGCAGCGAGGAGACCTTCGTCGAGGACGACGACTGGACCGTCTCGACCGTCGACGGCTCGGCCGGTTCACACTGGGAACATAGCGTCGCCGTGCATCATGGAGGCATCTGGGTGCTCACTGCGCCCGATGGAGGAGCCGCGGGTCTGGCGCCGTTCGGCGTGGTCCCGCGCGAGATCGGATAGGGGCAACTCGTGGCAGCGGCAGGGAACAAGACCAACTGGTTCGCGATCTGGGTGAGTGTGGCGGTCGTCGTCGTGCTCGTCGGCGTCGGCGGTCTGGTGTGGTGGATGAACAGCGCCGCCACGTCGCCGGGCACGGCACCCGAGTCCTCTGCGGTCGACTCCGAGACCGGCGCGATCATCGTGGGCGACGGTCCCGACGAGGTCGAGGTCTGGGCCGACTTCTACTGCCCCCACTGCCAGGACTTCGAGGACCTGTACGGTCCCACCATTTCGGAGCTCGTCGACTCCGGCGACATCACGCTGCGGCTGCAGCCGGTGGCGCTGCCGAGCCTGAACGCGGCATCCGGCACGGAGTTCTCGGCCCGCTCGGCCAGCGCGATGTACTGCGTGGCCGAAGAGGCCGGCGGCGAGGCCGCGTATGACTTCATGACCTCGGTGTTCGCGCTGCACCCGACCGGCGAGGGGCTCACCAACGAGAAGCTCACGCAGCTGGCCGAGGATGCCGGTGCCCCCGATGCCGGGGAGTGCATCGCCGATCAGACGCACGCGAAGTTCGCAGAGTCGCAGGTGCAGAACCTTCCCGCCAACGACCAGGGCCAGGCCGGCACGCCGAGCCTGCTGGTCAACGGCGAGTACGTCACGATCACCGGCGACGTCGCCGCCGACATCACCGACCGCCTGGGCTGAGCCGCCCGGTCGCTGCCGCGCCCGCGGCCTCGGACCCGCGCGACCGCTGCGGCCGAGAAACCACTTCTCGGATGAGGCATCACGCACGGCGTGGTTTCCCGTCCGAGAAGTGGTTTCTCGTTGCGGGAAGCGACCGCGGATGGTGCCGCAGCGTGGACAGCAGCGCCCGCTGCGGGGCGCGGAGGCGGGGAACGCCGGCGCGATGCAGTCTCTCGTCGAGCGGTGTCACCCGCATCGCGGCGGCCCAATCCCACCGGGTGAACGCCCGCACCTGCCGGCGCAGGCGGTCTTCGCGGCGCTTCTCGTCGACCACACGCGCCACGACATCGGTGCCGGTGTACTTGCCGTAGCCGTCGGACTCCCCGATGACGCTCGCCCGGCGCCAGAAGAAGTCCGCGCGGTCGCGCACGCCCTCCGCGATGAACTCGACCTGGGTCTCGGGCTCCGCGTATCCGAGCCAGATCGCGGTGGCGCGGCTGACGGTCTCGCCCGCCGACTCCGCGCGTGGATCGATCATCGGCAGGAGCAGCGCGAACCGGGCGCTCCCGCGGCCCCGCGGCTGCGCGCGGGCGACCTCGCGCAGAAGCTCGATGGATGCCGCATCGGTGCGGCTGGGGGAGACTGCGGCATCCGCGACGGCGAGACCGAACGCCGGGGGCAGCACGCGCATGAGGTCCACCGCGGTGGTGGCGAGCGGTGTGAGCAGCACTCCGCCGCGCGCGACCAGCGCCTTCTGTTCGCCACTCGTGTGCACGCACACGTCGCCGAATCGGCGCGAACTGGCGCGATCCGGGTCGTACACATGAATGTCGCGTGGCTCGCCGAAGATCGGCAGGCCCAGCGCGACCGCCGCGGACTCGAACGCCAGAACAGCGTCCGGATGCCGAAGGTGGAACGCGTGCACGCGGGCGGCATAGCGCTCCCACGGCCGGAGCCGATCCCACTCCTCGCGGATCGCGTACACCCCCGGCCGCACGCGGACGTGAGCAGCCCCGTCGCGAACGCGCAGCCCCGCCTCGAGCGCGTGCGCCTGCACCACGAACGAAAGGGGCGAGAGCGGCGTGCTCAGGGCTGGCATACCGCCCAGCCTCGGTGGTCCAGGCGTCCTCGTGGTGATGCGGGCCCCCACCCGGGGACAGTCCGGCGGCTTCGCGGATTGGGGAGGGGCCGTTCGCGGGGCGTGGCCGGTGGCCTCCACCCGTGCGAAACCACGATCTGGATGGGAAACACCGCAATGCGTGGTTTCCCATCCGAGGAGTGGTTTCTTGCGGGCGCTGCGCCCGTCACGCGCGCGGGAGCGACACGCCCGAGTTGCCGCATGCGGCAGTACCACGTATGCTTGACGTTTGGTGCGTTGCGCCCGCTTTGGCGTGTCGCCGTACCGAATCCCCATCCACCGCAGACCGACCGGTCCGCATTACTGTAAGCGAGCGTATGGCGAAGAAAGACGGTGTCATCGAGATCGAGGGTGTGATCTCCGAGGCTCTCCCGAACGCGATGTTCCGCGTGGAGCTGAGCAACGGACACAAGGTGCTCGCAACGATCTCGGGCAAGATGCGACAGAACTACATCCGCATCATCCCCGAGGACCGCGTTGTCGTCGAGCTCAGCCCGTACGACCTCACGCGCGGTCGCATCGTCTACCGCTACCGCTAGACCGGTCGAGAAGTAACGCCCCGGGGCATGCTGCCCTGCCCGGCGAAGACAGCGAACAGGAAAATCATGAAGGTCAACCCCTCCGTCAAGCCCATCTGCGACCACTGCAAGGTCATCCGCCGCCACGGTCGCGTCATGGTCATCTGCAAGTCCAACCCGCGCCACAAGCAGCGCCAGGGTTGACGCGGGGATGCCACGGCATCCCACCCCACAGACGTACAACTGAACAACACACACGGCAGGATCAGAACCTCGCAAGAGGGGACACCTCGGGGCGGAGGCCCGGGCACCGATCCTGCTCCACACCTCCACTCACTCCTAGGAGAGCCGCATGGCACGTCTTG
>NZ_JANJFJ010000037.1:0-22179 GCF_024626565.1 Microbacterium sp. zg.Y909 | reverse complement strand
CAGCTGTACGGAGTCTTCGGCACCCTCGCCCTCGGCATGCGGGTGCTCGACGCCGAGGGCGTGGCGCTGGATCGCATGTTCGCCCACGGAGGCATGTTCCGCACCGCGGGCGTCGCCCAGCGCTTCCTCGCCGGCGCACTCGGGGCCCCCGTCGCCGTGGGCGACACCGCAGCCGAAGGCGGCGCCTGGGGCATCGCCGTGCTGGCGTCGTACCTCGCCCACGCCGAAGGCACCGACCTCGCGACCTACCTCGACCGCCACGTCTTCGCCGGATCCGACGTCACCGTCGCCCAGCCCGACCCCGGCGACGTCGCCGGCTTCGCGACCTACCTCGACCGCTACCGCGCCGGCCTGGCCATCGAGGCCGCCGCCGTCGCCGCACTCTGAACCGCAACCGAAGGAACACCATGGCCCTCTCCACCTCCCTCGACGCCTACGAGGTCTGGTTCGTCACCGGCAGTCAGAACCTGTACGGCGAAGAGACCCTGCGCCAGGTCGCCGACCAGTCCCAGGCCGTCGTCGCCGGGCTGTCCGACCTGCCGGTGCGCGTGGTCTGGAAGCCCGTGCTGAAGGACTCCGACAGCATCCGTCGCCTCGCCCTCGAGGTGAACGCCCGCGACGACGTCATCGGCATCATCGCGTGGATGCACACCTTCAGCCCCGCCAAGATGTGGATCGCGGGCCTCGACGCGCTGCAGAAGCCGCTGCTGCACCTGCACACGCAGGCCAACGTCGAGCTGCCGTGGGCCGACATCGACTTCGACTTCATGAACCTCAACCAGGCCGCCCACGGCGACCGCGAGTTCGGGTACATCCAGACGCGGCTGAACGTCGCGCGCAAGACCGTCGTCGGGCACGTGTCGAACCCGGTCGTGCGCGAGCAGATCGAGCAGTGGCAGCGCGCCGCCGCCGGCTGGCAGGCCGCCCGCACCCTCAAGCTCGCCCGCTTCGGCGACAACATGCGCTACGTCGCGGTCACCGAGGGCGACAAGACCGAGGCCGAGCTGCGCTTCGGCGTGCAGGTCAACACGTGGGGCGTCAACGAGCTGGCGGATGCCGTCGCCGCAGCATCCGACGCCCAGATCGACGCCCTCGTGGCCGAGTACCTCGAGCTCTACGACGTCGCCGAGGAGCTGCGTCCCGGGGCGGAGCGCCACCAGTCGCTGCGCGACGGCGCCGCGATCGAGGTGGGCCTTCGCACCTTCCTCGAAGCCGGTGGCTTCGGCGCCTTCACGACGTCGTTCGAGGACCTGGGCGCACTGAAGCAGCTCCCCGGCCTCGCGGTGCAGCGCCTCATGGCCGAGGGCTACGGCTTCGGCGCCGAGGGCGACTGGAAGACCGCGATCCTGGTGCGGGTCGCGAATGTCATGGGCGCGGGCCTGCCTGGCGGCGCGAGCCTCATGGAGGACTACACCTACGACCTCGTCGAAGGCTCCGAGAGGATCCTCGGGGCGCACATGCTGGAGGTGTCGCCGTCGCTCACGACCGCGAAGCCGCGGCTCGAGGTGCATGCGCTGGGCATCGGCGGCAAGGAGGACCCGGTGCGCCTGGTCTTCACCGCCGACCCCGGCCCGGCCGTGGTCGTCGCGATGTCCGACATGCGCGACCGGTTCCGGCTGGTCGCCAACGTCGTCGAGAACGTCGAGGCGCCCGATCTGCCGAACCTCCCGGTGGGACGCGCGGTGTGGAAGCCCGCCCCCGACTTCGCCACGAGCGCCGGATGCTGGCTGGCCGCCGGTGCCGCCCACCACACCGTGATGACCACCGCGGTGGGCATCGAGGTGTTCCGGGACTTCGCCGAGATCGCGGGGACCGAGCTGCTCGTCATCGACGAGGACACCACCGTGCGCGGCTTCCAGAAGGAGCTGCGCTGGAACGCGGCGTACTACCGTCTGGCACAGGGGATCTGATCATGGCGCACATCCCGGCATCCGGCATCCAGCACACCCTCCGTCACGGCCGCAGCGAGGCGGTCATCGCCAGCGTCGGCGCATCGCTGCGGTCGTTCACGCACACCGGCCGGCACCTCGTGGTGCCCTTCGACGCCGACGAGGTGCGCCCGGCGTACCGCGGCGCGACCCTCGCCCCCTGGCCGAACCGGGTCGTCGACGGGAGGTACGCGTTCGGTGGTGAAGAGCGCCGGCTGCCCCTGACCGAACCCGACCGTGGGCATGCCCTGCACGGGCTGGCGGCCTGGCTCGAGTTCGACGCCGTCGACAAGGGCTCAGACCACGTCACGCTCGCCGCGACCATCGAGCCGCAGACGGGCTACCCCTGGCGGGTGCGGGTGACCACCACGTTCGCCCTCGGTGACGACGGGCTCACCCAGACGGTGCGGGCCCAGAACCTGTCGGCCGATGCCGCGCCGTTCGGCACGGGCCCCCACCCCTACCTCGTGGCGGGGGAGGGCAGGGTCGACGACTGGACGCTCGAGCTTCCGGCATCCGAGGTGCTCTCGGTCACGCCCGACCGGTTGATCCCGACCGCGCTGGGACCCGTGGACGAGGCATTCGACTTCCGCACGCCGCGGCAGATCGGCGCGACCGAGATCGACCACGCGTTCACCGCTCTTGCGGCGGAAGCCGACGGCACCACCGCCGTGCGGGTGACCGATGCGGCCGGGCAGGGTGTCGGCATCGCGTGGGACGCCGCCTGCCCGTGGGTGCAGGTGCACACCGCCGATCTGCCCGGCGGGCCCGCGCAGCCGGGGCACCGCGGCGGCCTCGCGGTCGAGCCCATGACGTGCGCCCCCGACGCCTTCAACGCCCCCCGCTACGACTTCGACGCGGGCCTGCTGGTGATCGAGCCGGGGGCCACGGCCGAGGCGAGCTGGCGCATCTTCGCGATCTGAGCCGGCGCGCGCCGGCCTCGCTCAGCGGGGCCGGTGTGCCGCCAGTGCGTCGGCGAGAGCCGTGCGCACCGTGTCGATCGTCGTGCTGTCGCGGGACGACGCCCGGGTCGCGGCGAAGATCTGCCGCACCGGGGTGCCGGGGAGGTCCCGCAGCCGCACCGTGTCGCGTTCACCCGTCCAGACGAGGTCGGGAAGCATGGCCACGGCGTGCCCCGCGGCGACCATCCGCACATGGGCGACGAGGTCGGTCGCGTCGAAGCGGACGTCGGGCTCGAATCCCGCGGCACGGCACTGCTGCACCGCCCACTGGCGCACCGCGGTGCCCCGCGGCTCGAAGATCCAGCTGCGGTCGGCGAGGTCGCTCAGGGACTCGGCCACGTCGTCGCGTGGTAGGGCGAGGCGGATCGGATCCACTCCCAGCACCACCTTGTCGACACCGTCGCGCAGCTCGCGGGTGTGGCCGGGGTACTGCTCGGCCACGACCAGATCGAACGCGCGGGCGGTCAGTTCGAACAATCCCTCCTCCGGCGGCAGCTCGACCGCCTCGAGCCGCACCTGCGGGGCGCGGTCGGCGAGCAGGGTGAGGGTGGCAGGCACCAGCGCCTGCGCAGCCGTGGACATCACAGCGATGCGCACGCGGGTCTGCGCGCCGCGCGACGACGACAGCTCGGCGCGCGCCGCCTCGTCGAGCTCGAGCGCGCGCGCGGCGTGCGCGGCGAGCAGGCGGCCTTGCGCCGTGAGGCGCACGCGCCTGCCATCGGGCTCCAGCAGGGCCGTTCCCGCCTCCCGCTCCAGCAGCGACAGCTGCTGCGAGACCGTGGAAGGGCTGTAGGCCAGCGCCGCGGCGACCTCGGCGATCGTGCCGCGCTGCGCCAGTTCGTGCAGCAGCCGCAGCCGGCGCAGTTCGAGCATGTGCTCCCTCAGCATTCATCGATGTCATCGAATGATAACCGCCATGAATGTCCGCTTTTCATGCGGGATCGCGGACCTCACACTGAAACCTCACGGGCGCCGTCGGGCGCGCCCGGCGAGTGAAGAGGCACCATGACGCTGATCGACCCCACACCCTCCGGTTCCGCCGACCGCGACGCGGCCGCCGAACTCGGCGCGCTCGCCGACGGCGCCGTCGCTCTGGTGCGTCGCTGGCTCGACGAGAGCAGCACCGTGCCGGTGGACGCCGCCGCCCAGCGCCTCGCCGGGGTGCTGCGCGACGAGAACGGCCTGGCGTTCACGGTCGGCTTCGTCGACGGGGTCGTCCGCCCCGAGGACACCCGGGTCGCCGCACAGAACCTCCGCGCCCTCGTGCCGCTGACCCCCCGGTTCCTGCCGGCGCCGCTGCGCGCTCTCATCGCGCTCGGCGGAGCGATGGCCCCGCTCCTCCCCGGCATCGTCGTCCCCATCGCCCGCCGGGTGCTGCGCGGTATGGTGCGCCACCTCATCGTGGATGCCACCGACGCGCGACTCGGCCGTGCCATCCGCCGCATCCGCTCGGCCGAGGGCGTGCGCCTGAACGTCAACCTGCTGGGCGAGGCGATCCTCGGTCAGGAGGAAGCCACCCGCCGCCTGGAGGGCACGCGGCGACTGCTTTCGCGTGATGACGTGGACTACGTCTCGATCAAGGTGTCCTCCACCGTCGCCCCCCACAGCCCCTGGGCGTTCGACGAAGCCGTCGCGCACGCCGCCGATGCGCTCGTGCCGCTGTTCCACCTCGGGGCGAACGCCCGCACCGGGGCGAAGTTCATCAACCTCGACATGGAGGAGTACAAGGATCTCGACCTCACCCTCGCGGTGTTCACGTCGATCCTCGACCGGCCCGAGTTCCACCGGCTCGAGGCCGGGATCGTGCTGCAGGCGTACCTCCCCGATGCTCTGGGCGCCATGATGCGCCTGCAGGAGTGGGCGGCGGCCCGTGTCGCCGGTGGCGGCGCCCCCATCAAGGTGCGGGTGGTCAAGGGCGCGAACCTTCCGATGGAGCGCGTCGACGCCGAGGTGCACGACTGGCCGCTGGCCACGTGGGAGAGCAAGCAGGCATCGGATGCCTCCTACAAGGCGGTGCTGGAGTTTGCGCTGCGCCCCGAGCACATCGGCGCGGTGCGCATCGGCGTCGCCGGTCACAACCTGTTCGACATCGCCCTGGCCTGGCTCCTCGCCGAGCGCCGTGGCGTGACGGCGGGCGTCGAGTTCGAGATGCTGCTGGGTATGGCCTCGGCGCAGGCGACCGTCGTGCGCCGCACCGTCGGGTCGCTCCTGCTGTACACACCCGTCGTGCACCCCGCCGAGTTCGACGTCGCGATCGCCTATCTCATCCGCCGCCTGGAGGAGGGCGCGTCCAGCGACAACTTCATGTCGGCCGTGTTCGACCTCGGCGCTGACCCCGCGCTGTTCGAGCGCGAGCGCACCCGGTTCTTCGCGTCGCTCGCGACCATGCCGACCGACGTGCCGGCGCCGCGGCGCACGCAGAACCGCGCCGTCGAGCCCGCACCGGCCCCGCGCGGATCATTCGAGAACACCCCCGACACCGACCCGAGTCTCGCTGCCAACCGGCGCTGGGCCGACGGTATCCGTGCCCGCATGCAGGCATCCACCCTCGGCGAGGGCACCGTGCGCGAGAACACCCTGGGTGACCGGGCGGCGCTGGACGCCGTGATCGCGCGTGCGGTCGCCGCCGGCTCCGGCTGGCGGGCCCTCGGCGCCGAGGGGCGAGCGGAGATCCTGCACCGCGCCGGCGACGTGCTCGAGCGCCGCCGCGCCGAGCTGCTGGAGGTCATGGGTGCGGAGTGCGGCAAGGTCATCGAGCAGGGCGACCCCGAGGTCTCCGAGGCGATCGACTTCGCCCACTACTACGCCGAGAGCGCCGTGCGCGTCGCGGCGATCGACGGAGCCCGCCCCGCGCCCGTCGGCCTCACGGTGGTCACGCCCCCGTGGAACTTCCCCGTCGCCATCCCCGCCGGATCCACTCTCGCCGCGCTCGCCGCCGGCTCGCCCGTCATCATCAAGCCCGCCCGCCAGGCGCGGCGGTCGGGCGCCGTGATGATCGAGGCGCTGTGGGAGGCGGGCGTGCCCCGCGACGTGCTGCAGTACGTGCAGCTGGAGGGCCGCGAGCTCGGCACCGCGCTTGTGAGTGATCCCGCCGTCGAGCGGGTGATCCTCACCGGGGGCTACGAGACGGCCGAGCTGTTCCGCAGCTTCCGCCCCGACCTGCCGCTGCTGGCCGAAACGAGCGGCAAGAACGCCATCATCGTCACCCCCAGCGCCGACCTCGACCTCGCCGCGAAGGACGTCGCCTCGTCCGCCTTCGGTCACGCCGGGCAGAAGTGCTCCGCTGCGTCGCTCGTGATCCTCGTCGGCACTGTGGCGACGTCGCAGCGCTTCCGCCGCCAGCTCGTCGACGCCGTCGGCGCCTACCAGGTCGGCGCCCCGTGGGACGGCTCCACCCGCATCGGGCCGCTCATCGGTCGCGCCGACGGCAAGCTGCTGCACGCGCTCACGACCCTCGAGCCGGGGGAGCGCTGGGTGCTGCCGCCGGTCAAGCTCGACGATGCCGGCACCCTGTGGCGCCCCGGCATCCGCGAGGGTGTCGTGGCCGGGTCGCCCTTCCACCTCACCGAGTACTTCGGCCCGGTGCTGGGCGTCATGACCGCCGCGACCCTCGACGAGGCGCTCGAGATGGTCAACGCGATCGAGTACGGCCTGACCTCCGGGTTGCACTCGCTCGACGAGCGCGAAATCGCCACGTGGCTCGCCACCGTCGAAGCCGGCAACCTCTACGTCAACCGCGGCACGACCGGCGCCATCGTGCAGCGCCAGCCGTTCGGCGGCTGGAAGAAGGCGGCCGTGGGCGCGGGCACGAAGGCCGGCGGGCCCAACTACCTCGTCGGGCTCTCCGGCTGGACCGACGCCCCCGTCGACGCTCCGACGCCGAGCGACCCGCTCTCGGCAGGTGCGCTGCGCGCCGCAGGGCCGGATGCCGACGGGATCGCGTGGCTACGCGGCGCGCTGGCGACGGATACCGCGGCGTGGCAGGACGAGTTCGGGGTCGTCCGCGACGCCACGGGGCTGGCGAGCGAACAGAACGCCCTGCGCTACCAGGCGGTGCCGGTGACGGTGCGGTTCGAGTCCGGTAGCCCCGTCGAGCTCGTCCGCGTCGTCGCGGCGGGCCTGCGCGCCCGCGCCCGGCTCACGGTGAGCGCTGCCGAGGAGCTCCCCGCACCCGCGCGCACGTGGCTCATCGCGCAGGGCGTCGCCGCCGCCGTCGAGGGCGAGACCGCGTGGACGGGCCGCGCCGGCCGCCTCGCGGAGCAGGGCGGCCGCATCCGCCTCATCGGCGGCGACGCCGCCGACCTCGCCGCGCGCACCGGCGGTTCACCCGCCGTGGCGCTGTACACCGGTGCGGTCGTCGCCGCGGGCCGCGTGGAGCTGCTCCCGTTCCTGCGCGAGCAGGCAGTGTCGATCTCGGCGCACCGCTTCGGCACGCCCCGCCGCTACGAGATCCCGCTCCTCGCTCCGGCCGGCGGCGGCGCATGAGGCGCGCCCCCGACTACGCCGTCGACGACGTGGCGGCCGTGCGCGCCCTCGTGCGCGAGAACCCCTGGGCGACGCTCGTCAGCTTCGTTCCGGGGAGGGGCCTGGTGGCATCCCACTACCCGGTGCTGCTGGAGGAGGGTGCCGACGGCATCGTGCTGGTCAGTCACGTGGGCCGCCCCGACGAGCGACTGCACGAGCTCGGCGCACACGAGGCGATGGTGATCGTCTCGGGGCCTCAGGGATACGTGTCGCCCAGCTGGTACGACACCACCCCGGCGGTGCCGACCTGGAACTTCGCCACGGCCCACCTGTACGGCACCCCTGAGCTGCTCGCGGATGCCGAGAACCTCCTCGTGCTCGAGCGGCTCGTCGACCACTTCGAGCGGGTCTGCCCGAGCCCCACCTCATGAACCGCACGCTCGAGAACGCCGAGTACGCGGCACGCATCGTGCACGGCACGGTGGGCTTCCGGCTGCGGGTGGCGCGCTTCGAGGCGAAGGAGAAGATGAGTCAGGACAAGCCCGCCGCCGTGGTGCAGCGCGTCATCGATGCACTGCGACAGCCAGGCCCGTATGCCAACCCGGCGCTGGCCGAGCGAATGGCCAGGGCGCACGCTCTGCCATCATGACCGAAGACCCCGACGCTCGACTGTGCCGCCACGGAGCCCCGCAATGAACCCCACATCCCTGACCCTGCGCAACGCCCGCCCGTACGGGGGCGAGCCTGTCGACATCGTCATCGACGACGGCGTGATCGCCGCGATCGGCCCGGCGGGATCCGTCGCTCCCGTCGGCGACGTCGTCGACGTCGCCGGGCGATTCGTGGGGCCGGGCCTGTGGGATGCGCACGTGCACTTCACGCAGTGGGTCATCCGCCGGCGACGGGTGGATCTCACGGCAACCACGAGCGCCGAGGATGTGCTGGCGGCGGTGCGCACCGCCCGCGCCACCGGTGCGCCGCTGACCGACGGCATGCTGATCGGCTACGGGTTCCGCGATGGGCTGTGGCCGCACCCGCCCACCCTCGCCTCGCTGGACAGGGCGGAGCCCGACCTCCCTGTCGTGCTCATCAGCGCAGACCTGCACTGTGCCTGGATGAACAGCCCTGCCGCCCGTCGGCTGGGCTTGCCACTGGACGCGTCGGGTGTGATCAGCGAAGCGCCCTGGCTCGCCGCGCTGCAGAGGATCCAAGAGGCCACCTCGGTGCCTGCGGCCGCCTACGGCGACGCGGCCGACGCCGCCGCCCGGCGTGGCGTGGTCGGCGTCGTCGAGTACGAGAGCACCGACAACGTCGCCGAATGGACCGAGCGGGTCGCACGCGGAGTGTCGAGCCTGCGCGTCGACGTGGCGGTGTGGCCGGACCGGCTGGATGCCGCGATCGCGGCGGGGCTGCGCACCGGCGACCTCCTGGAGCCCGCGGGCCTGATCACGATGGGACGGCTCAAGGTCATCGTCGACGGCTCGCTGAACACCCGCACCGCGTGGTGCTGGGACCCCTATCCGGGGGTGGACCCCGCGAGCACGCACGCGTGCGGAGTCGAAAGCGTCCCGGTCGATGAGCTGCGGCGACTGCTGGAACGCGCCCACGGAGCCGGAATCGGTGCCGCCGTCCACGCCATCGGCGATCGAGCGAACACCGAGGTCATCGACGTGTTCGAGCAGCTGGGCATGTCCGGCATCATCGAGCACGCCCAGCTCGTGGGTGAGGGTGACTTCGCGAGGTTCGCCCGCCTCGGGCTCACCGCCAGTGTGCAGCCCGAGCATGCGATGGACGACCGTGACGTCGCAGACCGGTATTGGAAAGGTCGCACCGGCCGCGCCTTCGCGTTCGGTTCGCTCCACCGCGCCGGCGCCGCGTTGCGGCTGGGGTCCGACGCTCCTGTCTCCCCGCTGGACCCGTGGCATGCCATCGCCTCGGCGACGGCCCGCAGCCGGGGCGACCGTGAGACGTGGCACCCGGAGCAGCGCCTCCCGATGGATGCGGCGCTGGCGGCCAGCAGCAGAAGCCGCCTCGCTGTGGGCGAGCCCGCGGATCTCGTCATCGTGGACCGCGACCCGCTCTCGTGCGACCGCGACGGGCTGCGTGGGATGCCGGTGGCCGCCACGCTCCTCGGCGGCCGCTTCACCTGGCGAGATCTCTAGCGAGAGTTCCCGACACGCACAAAGGCCCCGGAGGACTCCGGGGCCTTTGTGCGTTGAGGTCAGTCGCCGCGCAGCTGTTCCTTGACTTCGTTGCGCGTCTTGACGGAGTCCCGCTCGGCCTCGGCCTTCTTCACGTCGGACTCGGCCTTGTGCTCGTCGACCCTGTCCTCGACGCGGTCCTTGGTGTCCTCGAACGCGTCCTTGGCCTTGCGGCCGGCCGTCTCAGCGGCGTTCTTCGCGTCGTCCATGAAACCCATGTCTCGCTCCTTTCGTGAAGGTCGGCCGGGGGGCACCCGTCCGACCAGCGTCCTCAGAAGCTATCGGGGCTGGGGGTGGGGATCATCCGGTTGAGAAGGGCGGGGCGTCGATGGTAGGGATGCCGCTCAGCCGAGGGGACCGGCGGGCCCGCCGGGTCCGCCAGGCCCGCCGAGCCCGCCCATGCCGCCGGCGTTCTGCTCGCCGGCGACGGCGGTGGCGACGACCGCGCCGTCGGCGGTGAGCGTGAGAGTGTCGCCGTCGGCGAGACCTGGCGCCGAGAAGACGACGTTCTGCACCGACTTGGGGGTGGTGACGCTGCCGAGCTTCTCGCCCGAGGACGACAGCACGGCCAGCTCGGTGCCGGCGGGGATCATCGCCGTCGGGGCGAACTGCACGCTCGCCTGCGGCGAGGCCGGGCTCGGAGCCTGCGCCATGCCGGCCGAGCCCATCGCGAACAGCGTGCCGCCCGAGACGGTCGTGCCGCCGTCGACGTCGATCGCCCCGTTGCCGCCCTCGGTGGTTCCGTGCACGATCGTCGTGCCGCCGGTGATCTCGGCGGTGCCGTTGGCGTCGAGGCCGTCGCCCTGAGCGTCGATCACCAGGTCGCCACCGGAGATGACGAGCGTCAGCGCGGCGGTGCCGGCGTCGGGCTCCGAGACGTTGAGGCCGTCGTCGTCTGCGGTGATCGCGGAGGTGCCTCCGCTCACCGTGATCTGTCCGGACTCGAGCCCCTCCACGGAGGATGCCACGGTGACGTCGCCGCCCGAGACGACCAGCTGCAGCTCCGCGTGCACGCCGTCGTCGCCGGTCGTGAGGGTCACGGCGGAGCCTGCCAGGTGCGCGTAGCCGTCGCTGTGGACGGCGTCGTCGGCGGCATCCACGGTCGCGCTCCCCGACTCCAGCACCACGATGTTGCCGGCGACGATCCCCTTGGCTCCGGACTCGGGATCGGACGACGCCCCGCCGCCGGCGGTGACCGTCACCGTGCCGCCGGTCTGTACGACGTCGGTGAAGGCGTCGATGCCGTCGGCGTCGGCGGTGATCTCGATGTCGCCTCCCTCGAGGTGGACGTATCCGCGTTCGGCATCCTCCTCGTTGTCGGCCTTCAGTCCGTCGCCCCCGGCCGTGACGTCGATGTCGCCGTCGCGGATGACGAGGTAGTCCTTGCCGCGGATGCCGTCGTCGACCGCGTCGACCGAGATGTCGCCGGACTGGATGACGAGCCCGTCCTTCGACGCGATGCCGTCGTTGCCGTTGCCGGTGACCGTCAGCGAGCCCGTGCCGGTGAGGGTCAGATCGGCGGCGCTGAAGAGGGCCGCGTTCGCGTCGGCGTCCTCCGCGTAGCCGGCGGCGTCGCTGAGCGTGTTCGCCGAGCCCTCGGCGAGCACGACGATTGCCTCGTCGGCCGACTGCACGTCGATCGCGGGCCCGTCGGTGTGGGCGATGTCAGCGCCGTCCAGCACGAGGGTCACCACGGCGTCGTCGGGGGCCGCCACGACCACCTGGCCCTCGAGGTCGCCCTCGAGCACGTAGGCGCCCGCGGCGGTGACTGTGACGGTGGAGCCGTCGACCTTGACCCCCGCGGCGTCGGTGCGGGCCGTGGACCCGCCGAGCGCGATGGTCTCGGCGTCGGCCGCCTTCGCAGCTTCGGGGTCGTCGTGCGGCTGCTGGTTGCCGGCGATCACGTCGGCGGCGGTGGAGAAACCGTCGAGCGTCGTGTCGACGGTGGTCGCCTGCGGCTCGGGGGTCGCAGCCTCGGGCGTCGACGCGGCCGGACTTGCGGCCTGGCCGCAGCCGGCGAGTGCGAGGGCGAGGACCGCGGGCGCCGCGGCCAGCCACAGGCGTCGGCCGCCCGGTCGGCGGGTGTCACGGGAGGGAGTCATGACAGGTCCTTTCAGGGGGAGGGGGTGAAGTGGCGCGTCAGGGTGCGGTGCCACTTGTTGCAGGGCAGGCCGGGGCGCAGCGCCGCCAGGCCGGTGCCGTACTTGGAGACGGATGCCGGGCGGTGGCCATGCCGCCACAGCGCGCGGTCGAGCGCCCCGGCGCGGCATCCGGATTTGGTCTCGACGATCGCCGTCGTCGGCAGCGTGAGCGTCCCGGAGTCGCCCGGCTGCTGCATGTCGCGCCAGGTGAGCTCGACGTCGACGGTGCCGCGCGAGGGGCCGGCATCGTGCTCGGGCGGCAGCAGCAGCGTCGCGCGGCGGTACGCGGTGGCGAGCACCGGCTGCAGGCTCTCGGCCAGGCGTCGGGCGTCGGGAATGCCGGCTTCGGTCAGCATCTCGGCCGCGGCGGTGACGGCTGCGGCGTCGAGGGTGGTGCCTGTCACCGGCACCCGGTCCTTCACCGTCGCCGACCGGCCGCCGCGGGTCTTGACCTCGAGGAACGAGGCGTCCGAGTCCACGTAGGTGCGCGCGCGCACCTTGAACCGCCGCCGCCGGCCGTGGGCGGCTCCCAGGTAGCTGTCGAGGGCCGGGGTGTCGAAGTACTGCGAGGCGTACCGCAGGGCGCGTTCGCCGTCGACCTCCAGCGCGTGGGTGCCCTCGGGCAGGTCGGCGAGCACCGCCGGCACGTCGGCCAGCGGCAGGATGTACTTGCGGTCCACCCGCGTCTGCAGCGCGGCTTCGGTGTTGAGGGCCGCAAGATCCACCGCCGGCAGCTCGGTGAGCGGGGCGAGGGCGTTCACCGCGACACCCGCACGTCGACGGTCGTGGTGTCCGAGACGAGGTCCAGTGAGCGCACCGTGGCGACATGCACGCGGCATCCGAGCAGCTCTTCGACGGCTGCCACGAGGGCCTGCTCGTCGGTGTGGGCGCGGTCGAGCACGATCGTCTGCTCCCGGTAGCGGCGCAGCAGGCGCGGGCTGTCGACCACAGCCATGACCAGGACGATGAGGGTGACCAGTCCCGCGCTCAGCCAGGTGACCGAGGCCGAGAGGCCGCTGATCAGGCCGATCGCCAGAGCGGCGAAGTAGTAGGCGATCTCACTCTGCTCGATCTCGCTGGAGCGCAGGCGAATGATGGACAGCACACCGAAGAGGCCGAGGCCCAGCCCCGCGCCGACCGTCGTGGAGCCGAGCACCATCGACACCGCCACAACGCCCACGTTGATGCCGACGAAGGCGATCGCGAGGTCGCGACGGCGGTGGCGGCGGAAGTACACGGCGTAGGCGAGCAGGCCGATCGCGACGAGGTCGAGCGCGATGACGGCGACGTGCTGCATGGAGGGCTCCTTTCGGGTCACCTCCATTGAGCGCGCCGGACCTTTGCGCCCTCTATGACCCGTCGTAGTTCCAGGTGCGAGTTCGCGCCCATCGCTGTGCGCTTCCTCCTGCGCGAATGGATGCCGTCGCACCCGCCGCCCTAGGATCGATGAAAGGGGGTGCCGTGGCGCTGCGAAAGAAGGCGAAGCAGGACGACATCGTCGCCGAGGGTCTGTACATCGCCTCTGCGGCGACGCGGCTGGCGTTGAAGAACCGCATCCTCGTCGACATCCTCACCGGGGCCGAAGGGTTCGAGGCCTCCCGGTTCGTCCCCGATGCCCGTGAGACGCTGCTGAGCCTCGCCGCCGAGGCGGAAGCCGACGCCGATCGCGCCGAGAAGGAGCGCAAAGCGGCCAAGGGGCGCCACACCGACTCGGACGGCACGCACGACTACCGCAGCCGCGACGTGCGCAACCTGCGCAAGCGGCGCAACCAGTCGCTGCACATCGCACAGGCCCTGCGCGAGCGCGCCGAAGACCCCGAAGAGCTGGTCAAGCTCGTCGACGACGCCCGGGATGCCGCCTGGTCGGAAGTGGCCAAGAACATCGACCGGTCGCTGCGGATCGAGGCGGCGCGACCGGACCTGGAGCCGGACTACGACAAGATGCGCCTCGCGCGTATGCAGGCGCTGCGCATGGTGGATCTCCCCAAGCTCCGCGCGCACCGCCGGGCGGCGAGCCACGCCGCTGCAGAGCGTGCCGGCGCCGAGCCCGACTCCGACCCCGACGGGAGAGCCGCGGCGGGCGGCTGACGCGCCGAAGCGGCCCCGATTCGCGCGACGCCCTCTCGTCGGGTAGGCTTTACGAGGCCCGCGCGACAGTGCAGGCCACGCGCCCGTAGCTCAATGGATAGAGCATCTGACTACGGATCAGAAGGTTGGGAGTTCGAGTCTCTTCGGGCGCACACTGTGTTGAGACAGTAACGAAAGGCCCCGGTTCGCCGGGGCCTTTCGTGTTTCCCGGGTCCGGTCCGCTCGTGTTTCCCGGGTCCGGTCCGCTCGTGTTTCCCGGGTCCGGTCCGCTCGTGTTTCCCGGGTCCGTCCGCTCGCCTGTCGCGGATGACGGTTTCCCACCGCGGGAAGCGACCGAATGCGACAGGGGAGCCCGCGGTCGGCCCCGTCCGCCCTCCGTGGTGCGCGTCAGGGACGCCAGCCCGCGCGCATCAGGGCGTGACGCACCCGCTCCACGGCGCGGCGCGGTCGGGGGTACACATCCCCTGCGGTGACCCGCACGACATCCCATCCGAGGTCGCGGCATCGGGCATGCTTCTGTACGTCGCGGTGCCACTGCACGCGGTCGGTGCGGTGGTGATCTCCCTCGTACTCCACCAGAACCCGCCACCGTGGATACGCGATCTCGGTCCAGCCGAAGCGCCTTCCGGTGGCATCCACCAGGTCGACGTCGAGCTCCGGCTCCGGCAGGCCCGCCTGTATCAGCGCCTCCCGCAGGTCGGTCTCGCCCGGAGACATGCTGCCCACGCGGATCCGCGGCAGGGCCTCGCGCAGCCGTCCCACGCCGACGCGGCGCCCGGCCGCCACCGCCGACGCCAGGTCGTCGAGCGTTGCGAGCGCCGTCGCTGGGCCGCCTCCGTCGCCGCCGCGCTGTCGCGGCTGGTGCACGATCGCGTCGCCCACGGCTACGAGGCGCGCGACGCTCAGGAACCGGCCGAGGGACGCCCACGTGGACGCCGGAATCGCCACCGGGATCCCGCGATGCTGCTGGATGCTCGTGAGCATCGGTGTGGTCTCGTGCCCCCGCACGCCCGCTGCCCGCAGCAGGCGCCGGGGCGCGAAGACGGCGACGTGAAGCGGCTCGGGATCCGGCTGGCCTGGGGGTCGGGGTGGCAGCGGCAGGCCCCAGAGGACCGCGGCGGTCATCGCAGTGAAGAACGCGTGGTCGGGCATCACGGTCGCGAACGCCCGGGCCTGCACGAGGAGCCGGTCACGGCGCTGTCGGTCGCGGTGCACGGTGTCGTGCGGTGCAGTCGCGCCCGCGGCGTCCGGCTCGGGGTGGGCGCGCGCCAGGATGACACGCGCGCCGTGGAAAGGCGCCTCGAGATCGGAGGCCCGCAACCTTCCGGGCGTCGCACCGAGCGTGAGGGCGTGGGTGGTGCTGAACCAGGGCTCAAGGCTCAGCGGGAGGGGGCCGGGGTGTGGCATCCGCCGACGATTGCACCCTCGGCGGCGACGGATCGGGGGCGTGGCGCAATCCGGGATGCCACGGTGACATCGTCGCCTGTGGAGAACGCCCCGCCCCGCTCGCCCGTCGCATCGTGTCCCCTGCGCGGGCCGGAAAGCGTCATCCGCGACAGGCGAGGCCGCAGAAGCGCGCCGCACCACCCGCCCCCTTGCACTCCCGTCGCCGAGTGCTAATCTGTTGCTACTTGAGTCGAGGCGACTCAAGTTTGCGACCTGATGGGTGCCGGCATCCGGCACAGCTCGATAAGGAGACACGAATGGCGAATTATGACCCGCTCCGTGACCTGGAGCGTTTCGCGAGCAACCTGATGGACCCCGCCCGCCGCGGTCCGCGACAGATGCCGATGGACCTTTACCGTGAGGGTGACCACTACGTGCTCGAGGCCGACCTGCCGGGCATCGACCCGGGCTCGGTCGACATCGACGTCGACGGCCAGCTGCTGACCATCCGTGCCGAGCGCACGATCAACGTCGGCGAGGGCGTCAAGTGGATCACCCGCGAGCGCGAGGCCGGCAGCTTCCTGCGCCAGCTGAGCCTCGGACAGGGGCTCGACACCGAGCGCATCGCCGCGACCTACCGCAACGGCGTTCTCAGCGTGAAGATCCCCGTCAGCGAGAAGGCAAAGCCCCGCAAGGTCGAGGTGACCACCGAGGACTCCGGTCCCTCGCTCAAGGTGAGCGAGTCCGGCCAGGGTCAGTAGAAGCCACAGTCCTGACGCAGTTCTGACAGAAGCCCCGGATGCCCCCGTCCGGGGCTTCTGCGCGTAGGGTCGAAGGGTGAGCGCGTACGTCTCGGCGTTCGAGTTGTTCTCCATCGGTGTAGGACCCTCGAGCTCCCATACAGTCGGTCCCATGCGGGCGGGCCGTGATTTCGCTGCCCGCCTGCGCGAGGCGGGTGCCCTGCCGAGCGTCGCGCGCGTGACCTGCACCCTCTTCGGGTCGCTCGGCGCCACCGGCATCGGCCACGGCACTCCCGACGCGGTCGTCGCGGGGCTGCAGGGCCACACCCCCGAGAGCGTCCACCCCGACACGGTGCGCCGCGCCTGGACCGAGTGGCCCCCGGATGCCGCGCTGCGGCTGGACGGCACGCACCCGGTGCCGTTCGCCAAGGAGCACGTCACGTTCCTCCCGCGCACCCGCCTGCCGGGGCACCCGAACGCCATGACCCTGACGGCGATGGATGCCGCCGGTGCCACGGTGGCGGAGGAGACGTACTACTCCGTCGGCGGCGGCTTCATCCGCCGCGAGGGCGAGCAAGCTCGGGTCGCCACGCGCCCGTTCCCCCTCGACTACTCCAGTGCCGCAGAGCTGCTGGCGCTGTGCGACGAGCGCGGCATCACGATCGCCGAGGCCGCGCGGCTCAACGAGCAGGCGCTGCGCGACGAGGCCGACGTCGCGGCGGGGCTCGACGCGATCTGGGACGCGATGGCGGCGTGCGTTGAGGCGGGGCTGCAGGCCGACGGCGTGCTGCCGGGCATGCTCAAGGTCAAGCGTCGCGCCGGCATGATCCGCGCCCAGCTCGACGACGCCGAGGCCGAGGGTCGCCGCGAGCTCCCGGGGGAGTGGCTGGGGGCGTTCGCGCTCGCCGTCAACGAGGAGAACGCCTCGGGCGGTCGAGTCGTCACCGCCCCGACCAACGGCGCGGCCGGCATCCTCCCCGCCGTCGGCATGTACTGGTGGAGGTTCCTCGCCGACTCGGGTCTGGGCTCGGGTAACGCCGTCACCCCCTACGGCGAACTGGTCGGCAGCGCCCTGCTCGGCTACCACGCGCCGACAGGAGCGATCGCCGCGGCCGCCCCGGCGGACGACGGCCCGGCGATGGCCGACGCGAACCGTCGCCGTGGCATCCGCCGGTTCCTCCTCACCGCCACCGCCCTCGGGTCCCTCTTCAAGGCGAACGCGTCGATCTCGGGCGCCGAAGGCGGATGCCAAGCCGAAGTGGGGTCGGCGTGCGCCATGGCCGCCGCCGGACTCACGGCCGTCATGGGCGGCACCAATCGGCAGATCGAGAACGCCGCCGAGATCGCGATGGAACACCACCTGGGACTCACCTGCGACCCCGTCGGCGGGCTGGTGCAGATCCCCTGCATCGAGCGCAACGCCATCGCCGCCTCGACCGCCGTCACCGCCTCGCGGCTGGCGCTGCGCGGCGACGGAACGCACTACGTCTCGCTCGACGCGGTGGTTGAGACGATGCGGCAGACCGGCATCGACATGTCGACGAAGTACAAGGAGACCAGCGAAGGCGGGCTCGCCGTCAACGTCATCGAGTGCTGACCTTCGCGCCGCCGCGCTGTGCGTCGCGCGTAGGATCGAGGCACCCGAACCCCGGTCCGTCAGCAAGGATGCCGATGTCCGCCACCCCCACCGCTCCCGCTCCTGCCCGCGCTCGCCTCCCGCGTGTGGCCGGCCGTACCTGGTGGGTCGTCGTGCTCGTCGGGTTCGTCGGCCAGCTCGCCTGGACGGTCGAGAACATGTACCTCAACGTGTTCGTCTACGACACGATCACGACCGACCCCACCGTCATCGCCGTGCTCGTCGCCGCATCGGCGGTGGCCGCGACCCTGTCGACCATGCTCGTCGGCGCCTGGTCCGACCGAGTGCGCCGCCGCCGCCCGTTCATCGCGATCGGCTACATCCTGTGGGGCCTGACGACGGCGACCTTCGGCTTCGTGCAGCCCTCGGCGGGGGCCCAGGCGGCTCTTGTGGTCGGCACCGCCGTGGTCGCGATCATCCTGCTCGACTGCGTGATGTCGGTGTTCGGCTCCGGTGCGAACGACGCGGCGTTCAACGCCTGGGTGACCGATGCCACGACCCCCGCCGACCGGGGCCGTGTCGATGCGGTGTTGTCGGTGCTCCCGCTCATGGCGATGCTGCTGGTGTTCGGGCTGCTCGACCCGCTCACCCAGGCCGGCGAATGGAAGCTGTTCTTCGCGATCATCGGCATCGCCACTGCCGTCGTCGGCGTCGTCGCGTGGTTCCTGGTGCGCGATGCACCCGGCATCCAGTCGTCCTCCGATGGATACCTGCGTGCCCTCGTGCACGGGCTCCGGCCCTCGACCGTGCGGTTTCACCCGCGGCTGTACACGCTGCTGGTGGCGTGGGCGATCATCGGCACCAGCACGCAGGTGTACTTCCCGTACCTGATCATCTACATCCAGCGGTACCTGCGCATCGACGGCTACCCGATCGTGCTCGCGAGCGTGCTGACCCTCGCCGCCGTCATCAGCGTCGTCGGCGGCCGGGTGGTGGACCGGGTCGGCAAGACCCGGGCCATCCTTCCCGCCGTGATCTTCATGGTCGTGGGGCTTGCCGGCATGTTCGTCGTCCGCGACATGCTGAGCGTGATCGTCTTCGGCACGATCATGATGGGCGGGTTCATGCTCTCCACCGCGGCGCTCTCTGCCAGCGTCCGCGATGCGACGCCCGGCGACCGCGTGGGCATGGTGCAGGGGCTGCGCATGATCTTCGTGGTGCTGATCCCGATGGTGATCGGACCCTTCATCGGCTCGGCGGTCATCATCGGCGCGAACGAGACCTACGTCGACCTCGACATCGTGAAGCAGGTGCCGACCCCGTGGATCTTCCCGGCGGCGGCGGTCGTCGCCCTGCTCGTCGTCGTGCCGATGCTGGCGCTGCGGCGCCTGCCGGAGAGGGTGGATGCCGCATGAGCGAGCCGATGCTGACCCCGTGGGGCGAACGCCTCGACCGCGATGCTCCCCTGCCGGAGTACCCGCGCCCCCAGCTCGTGCGCGAGGGCTGGACGAACCTCAACGGGATCTGGTCGTACGCGGTGACGCCGTTCGCGGCATCCGACCCCCTCGCCGTCGCCGACCCGACCGTGCCGCCACCGGCTTGGGAGGGCGACATCGTCGTGCCGTTCTCGCCCGAGACGCCGCTGTCGGGCGTCGGGCGGTCGCTCGGCGCCGACGAGACGCTCTGGTACCGCCGCACGTTCGCCTTGCCGCGGCCCGTCGGCGACGACGAGCGCGTGCTGCTGCACTTCGGGGCGGTCGACCAGTCCTGCCGCGTCGCCGTCGACGGCGTCGAAGTCGGCGGTCACACCGGCGGGTACCTTCCCTTCACCCTCGACGTGACTGCGGCTCTCGCCGACGGCGACGCGCACGAGATCACCGTCGCGGTGCGCGACGTGACGGATGCCGCGTGGCTCGCGCGCGGCAAGCAATCCAGCCGGCGCGGGGGCATCTGGTACACGCCGCAGTCGGGCATCTGGCAGACGGTGTGGCTCGAGATCGTGCCCCGCGTCGCTGTCGACGCGCTGGTGCTCACCCCGGATCTGCCCGGGGCGGCCGTGGAGGTGACGGTCGAGAGTGTCCACGGTGCCGGTGTCGAGGCCGTCGTCTCGGTGTCGTCTGCGGGCGAGGTCGTGGCCGCCGCGACCGTGCCGGTGGGCGAGCCGACGCGCATCGCCCTGCCGGCGCCGGTGCGGGCCTGGTCGCCCGACGATCCGTTCCTGTACGACATCGAGGTGACCCTCGGCGAGGACCGGGTGCAGAGCTATGTCGGCATGCGCTCGTTCGGCGTCGGCGTCGACGACCGCGGCCACGCGCGGCTGCTGCTGAACGGGCATCCGCATCTGCCGGTGGGGCTGCTCGACCAGGGCTACTGGCCCGACGGCGGCTACACCGCCCCGAGCGACGCGGCGCTGGAGTACGACATCCGCCTCGCGAAGCGCCTCGGCTACACCATGCTGCGCAAGCACATCAAGGTCGAGCCGCTGCGCTGGTACCACCACTGCGACCGGCTCGGCATGCTGGTGTGGCAGGACGCGGTCAACGGCGGCGGGCGCTATCGGCCGGCCGTCATCACCGCGCCGGTGTTCGGCGCCCCCGCGCTCGACGACACCCGCTATGCGCGGTTCGCGCGCGCCGACGCGAGGGGCCGGGAGCGCTTCGAGGCGGAGCTCGTCGAGATGATCGAGCACCTGCGGAGCGTGCCTTCGCTGTCGCTCTGGGTGCCGTTCAACGAGGGGTGGGGCCAGTTCGACGCCGCCCGCATCGCCGCGCTGGTGCGCGACCTCGACCCCACGCGTCCGATCGACCATGCGAGCGGCTGGCACGACCAACGCGCCGGCGACCTGCACAGCCGGCACGTGTACTTTCGCCCGGTGCGCATGCCGCGTCGGCGCGACGGGCGGGTCGAGGCCGTCACGGAGTACGGCGGCTACAGCCTCGCGGTGGCCGGCCGCACCTGGACGGACAAGGTGTTCGGCTACCGGCGCTATCGCTCCCGGGCGCGACTGCAGGTGGCGCTCGAGCGCCTGCACGACGCGGAGATCGTCCCCGCGATCGGCCGCGGGCTGGCGGCGACCGTGTACACGCAGCTCTCGGACGTCGAGGACGAGGTCAACGGCATGGTCACCTACGACCGCCGGTATGTGAAGGTCGACGAGGCGGCGCTGCGCGCGATGAACGAGCGGCTGCAGGCCGCGGCATCCTCACGCACTGCCGCAGAAGAGGAGCCCGCGTGACGCTGCGAGAACTGACCGAACCCGTCTCGCTCACCGCGGGCGACGGCCGGGTGCTCAACCGCGATGCCGTCGGGTGGGCGCGCCAGCCGATCGTCGACGCCTCGCGCGTGCACACCCGCTCATGGGGGCGCAACAAGCGGTGGGAGTACTGGAACGTCACGACCCCCACGCACATCCTCGCCTTCACCGTGTCGTCGATCGACTACGCCGCAGTTCTCGGCGTCTGGATCTTCGACCGGGCGACCGAGCGCACCTGGCAGGCCGACGCGACCGTGATCCCGCCGCGGGGGGTGACTCTCGCGCCACGGCTCGAGCAGGGATCGTCCCGGGCACGGGCGAAGGGGCTCGAGATCGACATCGACGAGGTCCCCGGTGGCACGCGCCTGCGCGCGCGCATCGAGGATGCCTCGTTCGACGTCGTCGCGCAGCTCCCCGAAGGACACGAGCGCCTCGCGGTGGTGGTGCCGTGGAGCTCTCGTCGGTTCCAGTACACGGTGAAGGACGTCGCGCGGCCCGCCGTGGGCACGGTCGTGGTCGAGGGCGTGACCTATGACGTGCCCGAGGGGCAGTCCTGGGCGGTGCTCGACCACGGCCGCGGTCGTTGGCCGTACGACGTGCAGTGGAACTGGGGTGCCGGGTCGGGGCGTGATGCAGCCGGCCGCGTCATCGGCATCCAGGTCGGGGCCAAATGGACCGACGGCACCGGCTCGACCGAGAACGCGATGCTCGTCGACGGCCGCCTGCACAAGATCCACGAAGAGCTCACCTGGGACTACGACATCGCCACCTGGCGGCGCCCGTGGCGCATCACCGGCGGTGGCCTGGATGCCACGTTCACCCCGTTCTACGACAAGGCCGGCAAGACGAACCTGCTCGTGCTGTCGTCGCGCACCGACCAGTGCTTCGGCCACTGGTCGGGCACCTTCACCACCGACGACGGCGACACGATCGCGTTCGACGGGATCCTGGGCTTCGCCGAGGAGGTGCACAACCGCTGGTGACTCGCCCCTCGCACCTCTCGCGCCTGGGCGGGGGCCGGGCCACGATAGGGGTATGGGGACGGACCCGGATGCCGCAGTGCAGGTGCAGGGCCTGGTCGTGAAGCGCGGCCGCACCACGGTGTTCGACGGTCTCGACATACGCATCCCGCGCGGGCGCATCACGGGCCTTCTCGGGCCGAGCGGTGGCGGCAAGACGACGCTCATGCGGGCGATCGTGGGGGTTCAGATCGTGGCCGCAGGCAGCGTCACCGTTCTGGGCGAGCCGGCAGGCTCCGTCGCCCTGCGGCGCCGGGTGTCATACGCGACGCAGGGCGCCTCGGTGTACGACGACCTCACCGTGGAGCAGAACCTGCGCTACGCCGCGCGGCTGCTCGGCGCGACGGCATCCGATGTCTCACGCGTGATGGCCGATGTCGACCTCACCGCCCAGCGCACGCAGCCGGCAGGTCGCTTGTCG
>NZ_JANJFJ010000036.1:0-613 GCF_024626565.1 Microbacterium sp. zg.Y909 | reverse complement strand
GATGTGCTGGTGCTGGACGAGCCCACCGTGGGACTCGATCCGGTGCTGCGGCAGAGTCTGTGGGCGATCTTCCGGCGCCTGGCCGATGCCGGTGCGACGCTCATCGTGTCGAGTCATGTGATGGATGAGGCGATGCGGTGCGACGACGTCGCGCTGATCCACGACGGAAGCGTGCTGACTCAGACGACGCCGCAGGGGCTGCTCCAGACCACTGGCGCGACCGACCCCGATGCGGCCTTCTTGACGCTCATCGAGCGCGGCCGCCACGGGGGCGCGGCGTGAACCCGGGGCGCACGCTGGCCACCGCGGCGCGGGTGCTGCGTCAGCTCAGTCACGACCCCCGTTCGATCGCGCTGATGCTGGTGGCGCCGAGTCTGCTGGTCGGGCTGTTCTCCTGGCTCTTCGCCGACAGGGAAGGGGTGTTCGACACCTTCGGCGGCCCGATCCTGGCGCTCTTCCCGTTCGTGGTGATGTTCCTGGTCACATCGGTGACGACGCTGCGGGAGCGTCGGTCGGGAACGCTGGAGCGGCTCATGGCGACCCCGCTGGGCAAGGGCGATTTCATCCTGGGCTACGCCCTGGCATTCGGCGCGATGGCGGCGCTGCAGGCCGT
>NZ_JANJFJ010000309.1:0-5248 GCF_024626565.1 Microbacterium sp. zg.Y909 | reverse complement strand
TCGTCGGCCTCGGCGGCCGTGCCCTCGCCGTCACCCACGCCTCCGTCGAAGCGGTCGTCGGGCTCCGAGACCACCTCGTCGGCGGACTGCGTCGCGTCGTCGAGCTGCTGGGAGTATTCGCCGCCGGAGAGCGTGTCGGTCTCTTCGGTGCTCGTGCTGCCGCCCTGCACCTTCTCCTCGTCACGGTTGTCCATGGTGACTCCTCTCCTCGTGCGGGTGCGGGATGCCGCTGCGCCCCGCCCTGGAATGTTGCCGCATGCGGCGCGGCGGTTTCCTGCGGTTCCCTCTTCGGCGACGGCGCGCTATCCTCACGCGGGCCCGCCCGCCCCGCAACCCCTTCCGACCGCGATCCGGCCGGTCGTAGCGTCGGGTCATGCAGGGTTTCGCGGCGGTGGATTTCGAACTCGCCCGGCAGGTGCTGCAACGGGGCATCGCCGCCCTGTACTTCGTCGCCTTCCTGTCGTCGCTCAACCAGTTCCGCGTGCTGCTCGGCGAGCGGGGGCTGCTGCCGGCGCCCGACCTGCTGCGCTGGGTGGCCGCCTCGCCCCGGCGCGCCCGCATGGTGGGACCGACGCTCTTCCGCCGCGTGCCCTACACCGACCGCCGCCTCGCCGCCCTGTGCGTCGCGGGCCTGATCGTGAGCGCGGCGCTCGTGGCCGGAATCCCCCAGCTCGCACCTCCCTGGGTGCCGATGGTGTGCTTCCTGCTGCTGTGGCTCGGCTATATGTCGGTGGTGAGCATCGGCCAGACGTTCTACGGGTTCGGGTGGGAGATGCTGCTGCTCGAGGCCGGGTTCCTCGCGGCGTTCCTCGGTTCGAACGACCAGCCCCCGCCGACGGTGGTGATCGTGCTCTTCTGGTGGTTGCTGTTCCGGCTGGAGTTCGGCGCCGGCATGATCAAGATCCGCGGCGGGCGGGAGTGGCGCGACCTCACTGCCCTGATGTACCACCACGAGACGCAGCCGATGCCGGGACCGCTCAGCCGGCAGGCGCACCTGCTCCCCCGGTGGTTCCACAAGCTCGAGGTGGTGGGGAACCACTTCTCGCAGCTGGTGGTGCCGTGGTTCCTCTTCGCTCCGCTCCTGGGACTGTGGATTCCGGGTCCGGTGCCGGCCCTCATCGGCACGGTCGCCGGCGCCGTCGTCATCGCGACGCAGCTGTGGCTCGTCCTCACCGGCAACTTCGCATGGCTCAACTGGGCGACGATCGTGCTGGGGTTCTCGGCGGTGTCCCTGCCGGGCTGGGGCGCGGACGTGGCATCCGACCCGCCCTGGATCATCGACGGGCTGCCCCTGTACTGGCTGGTGGTCACGTGCGCCGTGGGCGTGCTCTACGTCGTGATCAGCTGGCCGGCGCTGCGGAACCTCTTCGCGCACCGGCAGCTGATGAACGCGAGCTTCAACCGATGGCAGCTCGCCAACGCGTACGGGGCGTTCGGCGCTGTGACCAAGACGCGCGTCGAGTACGTCATCGAGGCGACGATGGATGCCGATCCGGGCGAGGCCACCTGGCACGAGTACGAGTTCAAGGGCAAGCCCGGCGACGTGCGGCGCATCCCCCGCCAGTACGCGCCCTATCACCTGCGGCTCGACTGGCTGATGTGGTTCCTCCCTCTCGGCAGGTCGCTCGAGGACTGGTTCACGGTGCTGCTGGTGCGACTGCTCGAAGCGGATGCCGCGACGCTCAAGATGCTGCGGCGCGCGCCGTTCGGCAGCGAGCGACCGACGTGGGTGCGCGTGGTGTCGTACCGCTACCGGTTCGCCACGCACACCGAGTACCGCCGCGATCGTGTGCGCTGGGTGCGCGATCGCCGCCAGGTGCTCGTGCGTCCGCTGTCACTGTCGGCGCTGTCGCGCTGACGCCTCGGCGGTCTCTGTCGGGGGCGGGCGGATGCCGCGCCGGCGCGCTACCCCGCCGGAGCGTCGCCGACCCGGCCCGCCAGGCCGACCGCGTCGTGCGGCGCGTGGCCGCGGGCGTCGTTGTCGAAGTAGACATACACGTCCCGGGGTTCACCGTCCGGGGTCGCCTCGCCACTCGTCCACCCGGCGATGCGAGCGGCCCAGCCGTCGAGCTGCGGGGCGGTGTAGCCGCTCGTATACAGATCCTCCGCGCCGTGCAGGCGGACGTACACGAACGATCCCGTGACCTCGCCGAAGTCCGGGAACCTGCCTGCGGTGTCGGCCACGACCAGGGCGACATCGTGGTCGCGCAGGATGGGGGCGACCGCGGCATCCTCGAAGCTGGTCGACCGGGGCTCGAACGCGTACCGGATCGGGGTGTCCTTCTCGATCTCGAGCCAGTCCCGTCCGTCGAGCCGCTTGTCGTGGTGCCGCGCGAGCTCCCGTGCCGCGCCCGTCGTGCGCGGCAGCGCAGTGAGGAAATGCTCGAGCGTCTCGGGGTGGAACTGCTCCCGCTCCGGCAGCTGCCAGAGGATGGGACCGAGCTGCTCCCCCAGCGCCAGCACGCCCGAGGCGAAGAAGTTCGCCAGCGCCACGTCGATGCCCCGCAGCCGCAGCATGTGGGTGATGTAGCGGGAACCCTTCACCGCGAAGACGAAGTCCTCGGGCACGGCCTGACGCCACCGCTGATAGCTCGTCGGGCGCTGCAGCGAGTAGAAGGACCCGTTGAGTTCGAGCGTCGACATCTGCTCGCCGACGTACTGCAGCTCACGGGCCTGGGCTAGCCCCTTCGGGTAGAAATCGCCCCGCCAGCTCGGGTAGCGCCACCCCGAGATTCCCACGCGGACGCGTCCCGCCATGCCGCCCTCCCTCCGTCGCTGCACGATCATCCTAGAAACGACGGCGCGGTGTCCGTTCGGCGCAGGCCGGCTAGAGCGGCCATCCGGTCGCCTCGGGTCGGACGGCCGCGTCGGAGCAGTAGTCCGCGTAGAGCGAGTAGGGAGCGAATCCGCCGCGGATCCTCGCCACACGGGAGTCAGGGCCAAGCTCGTAAGCCAGATGCATACTGCCTTCTGTTGCTCCGCTGTCATCGACCACCGCGACGACCATCCCGCCGGACGGCGTGAGGGGTTGCTCGTAAGCCTCGAGTGCTTCTTCACCGTGGGCATCGATCACGGCGTCGAGCGAATCGCCGATGCGGATGCCGGCGGATGAGACGACGTCGCTGCGGTCCGTCACGAAGGCCATGATGCCGCTGCTCCCCGCGTCCACGGCCGCAGCGACACCCTCGCTCTCCCAGATGGCGAGAGAGCAATGCTCCGTCTGAGGCGCGAGGAACGACGTCCCGAGGACCTCCTCCACCTCGGTGACGGAGAGGTCGAGCACGTCCCGATGGAAAGCGAACTGCGCCAGACCGTCTTGACTGATCACGAGAGCGTCGTCCGGCGCGGGCGGGTCGGGCAGCGGCTCGGGCAGCGGCTCGGGCGACACGGTCGACTCGGTGGGGTCTGGTGGGGCGGGTGGCGTCACCGGGTCGCCAATGCATCCGGTCGTCATCAGCAGCAATCCCATCGCGGCGGCAACCGTCGCCTGTCGCCCTGCACGCATGCGCTTCACCTTTCACCCGTGTACCCGCAGGAGTAGTGTTCTGCGGCAGCGGGGGCGGCACCATGCGCAATTCTGCGTAGTGCCGATGGGGGTACGGGGAGTCCGTATGGAAACGACCGCGGTCGGCGACCTGCGCCGGGCGTTTAACGTGGCGCAGACAGCGGCCGAATGCACGCGCATGACCGAGGTGCAAGAGCAGCTGTTGCCGGCCCTCGTCCGCCTCGTCGGTGCCCAACTCGCGATTTACCACGAGGCACGGCTCACGGCGTTGAACGGCGAGTACACGCAGGTGGACGTCGTGTGGCCCGACCCGCGCGCCGTATCCACCGCAATGGTCGACTTCGGCGCTGTGGCAGCCGATTCGCCGGTCATCGCCCACGTCGCCATGCGACCGGATTCTCACACTGTGGTGCTTCGGCAGCTCGTCTCCCGACGCGAGTGGCATGCGAGTCCGGCTTATGACACATGCCTTCGTCACCTCAGAATCGAGGACCAGGTCGCGCAGGTGCTGTACAGCAAGGACGGCGCGACCCACGGTCTCACCCTCAGCAGATCGTCTGCGGACTTCGGCCCGCGGGAATCACAACTGATGCGTCTCCTGGCTCCACACGTGTCGTCAGCCATCCGTCGGGCACGGGGTTCCGGCGTGGGCTACGAGGCGGTCGTCATCACCCCGCAGCCTCGGATCCAGTGGGTGCACCCAGCCATCCCGTCGGCGGGGTCACTGACGCGGCGAGAGCGGGAGGTGATCGTCTTGGCGGCGCGTGGGCTCACTAACAGGGAGGTCGCGGGAATACTCAACATCGCGCCGCGCACGGTCGACAAACATCTCGAGAATGCCTACCGGCAGCTCGGCGTGAGCAACCGAGTCGAGGCTGCCCTCGAGACCGAAGCCCTACGGCCCTAGACGCCAAGCGCCCCGCGTCTGCACGGACGCGGGGCGCTTCGACGCTGCTGCGGCGCGGCTCGTGCGCGCCGACCGTCAGGTCAGCGGCGGCGCGAAGTGGTGCTGCGTCCCTTGACCAGGCCGTAGACGAGCAGCGCGATGATCGCACCGATGATGGAGCCGATGATGCCGGCGGGCTGGAAGAAGCCGTCTGCTGCGTCCTGTCCGAAGAGCAGGAAGCCGAGGAAACCGCCGACGAACGAGCCGACGATTCCGAGGACGATGGTCATGAGCAGGCTCATGTCCTGCTTGCCGGGGACGACGGCGCGGGCGATGAATCCGGCGATCAGGCCGATGACGATGATGCTGATGATGAGACCGAACATGATTGCTCCTCTTCTTGAACGCCGTGGGGCGTTTCGGTCGGGCACCGTTCGGTGCTCGGGATGCCGCCGATCATGACAAGACTTCACTTCACCACCCCGCCGCCTGTGGTGTCACGCGCTTGGGGGCGAAAACTCGAGCGTGCTATGGTCTGCGCGCGTTCCCGGCCGCCGAGTGAAACCCAGTGCCGCGTAGACTGAACCCCAGTTTCATCTCTCGAGCACAGGAGTCCGTCATGGCTGACGCGTCCGCATACACGCCGCCCGTCGAGGACTACGCGTTCCTCTTCACCGACGCCTTCGGTCAGGACCTCGTCGCGCGCGCCACCGGCGGAGAACTCACCGCGGAGGACGCGACGGACATCATCGCGGGCGCGGGCGAGTTCGCCGCCTCCGTCATCGCGCCGCTCGAAGTGCCGGGCGACCGCGTCGGCGCACGCCTCGAAGACGGTCAGGTGCGCCTGCCCGCCGGTT
>NZ_JANJFJ010000308.1:0-5265 GCF_024626565.1 Microbacterium sp. zg.Y909 | reverse complement strand
GCGTGCACGGCACCGACCTGTCGACCCTGTCCAAGCGCACGCGGGCGCGGTTCCGCCTGCGCAACATCGGGTTCGTGTTCCAGTCGGGCAACCTGCTGCCCGCGCTCACCGCTGCCGACCAGCTGCGCCTGGCGGGGCGGCTGGCGGGCAACCGCCAGGTCGACCCCGCCCCCGTGCTGGAGTCGGTGGGCATGGGCCACCGCGCCGGTCACCGCCCCGGGGAGCTCTCCGGCGGCGAACGTCAGCGCGTGGGCATCGCCCGCGCTCTGGTGAACCAGCCGAGCCTGCTTCTGGTGGACGAGCCGACGGCAGCGCTGGACCGTCGCCGCAGCCACGAGGTGGTTGAGCTTCTCGCCGACCGGGCTCATGATGCCGGCGTCGCCGTGGTCATGGTGACCCACGACCGCGACGTGCTGGAGCACTGCGACCGCGTGCTCGAGATGGTCGACGGCCGGCTGGGTGCGCCCGTCACGGCCTGACACCTCGCGTCCCTTCGTCGCCCGCGGCAGCTCCGGCTGTCGCGGGCGACGCGCTCGCTTCAGGACGTTTCATCCGCCGCGCCGCTGCATGCGGCCGGCCCAGATCAGGACGATAATTACCGGATGCCCAAGATCACCGCTCCGACGGTCGCCGAGCACCGCGCCTCTCAGCGCGCCGCACTCGTGCGCGCGGGCGAGGAGCTGCTGCAAGAGACGGGGCTGGCCGGGGTGAACCCGGGAAGCGTGTCCGAGCGCGCGGGCATGAAGCGCTCGAGCTTCTACGACTACTTCCCGTCGAAGGACGATCTGCTCGTCGCGATCGCGATCGATGCGATCGAGCGATGGGATGCCGACATCGAGCTGATCCTGGAGGGCGCCGAGCGTGGCCTTCCCGAACTGCGCGCGTTCGTGGATGCCACGATGCGGATGACCGCCGACGGCCGGCACACCATCGCCGGCTCGCTGCGTGACGCGAACCTCAGCCCCAGCAGCATGGAAGACCTCATGACGCTGCACGACGCGCTCATGCGGCCCCTCACCCGCGTGCTGGGGGATCTGGGCCTGCCGGCATCCCGGTCGACGGTCACGCTCGTGCAAGGGGTGCTCGGTGCCGGGGTGCAGCTGGTGACGCACGGCATCGAGCCGCAGGCTGCGGCCGACGAGGTCTACGGGCTGCTCACCCGCGGCATCGTCTCCTCCTGACGCGCGTTGGTGCGCGAGGCCCGCGTGCACAACGTCGCCGATCCGCCGGCGAGGTGCGGTACAGGGCCGTGATCTGCCGCGAGCGCAGAGGGTTGCCGACGTTGTGCACGCCGGTGCCCGGTCTCGGTCTCGTCTAGCCCGCCGCCGTCGCCTGCACGGCGCTTGCGCACCGGGTGCCCCGCGCCCCTGCGCCGCACTGAACGGCCCGCACGGCCCGCACCGGTCGTAGCCTGGAAACATGAGCCTCGCGCCGCAGACCGCCGTCGACCTCGGCTCGCGGTTCGCCCGCGAGTTCCCTGAGCTGGCCGTGCCATGGGCCGCCGCCGACTTCCCGGACGCGCGACTGCTGGTGCTGAACGAGCCGCTGGCGGCTGAGCTGGGTTTCGACCAGGCAGCGCTCCGCACCCGCGAGGGAGTAGGGCTGCTCACCGGCAATCTCGTCCCCGAGACCGCGGCCCCCGTCGCGCAGGCCTATGCCGGTCACCAGTTCGGCGGATACTCGCCGCGCCTGGGCGACGGGCGCGCGCTGCTGCTCGGCGAGGTCACCGACGCCGACGGCGGCCTGCGCGACCTGCATCTCAAGGGATCCGGCCCCACGCCGTTCGCGCGCGGCGGCGATGGCTTCGCTGCGGTCGGCCCCATGCTGCGCGAGTACGTGATCAGTGAAGCGATGCATGCCCTCGGGGTGCCGACGACGCGAGCACTCGCCGTGACCGCGACGGGGTTGGGCGTTCAGCGCGACACGGTGCTCCCGGGGGCGGTGCTCACCCGCGTCGCGGCGAGCCACCTGCGTGTGGGAACGTTCCAGTACGCCGTCGCGACCGGAGACGATGACCTCGTGCGCCGCCTGGTCGCCCACGCGGTCGACCGGCACTACCCGCACCTGACCGATGCCGAGAACCCGTCGCTGGCACTGCTGGGCGCTGTGATCGACGCGCAGGCGGCACTCATCGCCCGCTGGATGCTGCTCGGATTCGTCCACGGCGTGATGAACACCGACAACGTGACGATCTCGGGCGAAACGATCGACTACGGCCCCTGCGCCTTCATGGACGCCTTCGACCCGGCATCCGTCTACAGCTCGATCGATCGGCAGGGGCGCTACGCGTTCGGTCGGCAGCCGCTGATCGGCGAGTGGAACCTCGCCCGGTTCGCCGAAACCCTGCTGACGACGATCGACCCCGACACCGACCGTGCGATCGAGCTGGCCCAGGATGAGCTCGGTCGGTTCCGCGACGCGTACAACGCGGCCTGGTTCAGCGGGATGCTCGACAAGCTCGGCATGCCGGCTGACGCCGACCAGGAGTTGACCACGCCGCTTCTGACCGACTTGATCGACCTGCTGCACATCAGCCGCGTCGACTACACGGGCTTCTTCCGCCGGTTGAGCGCCGTCGCGCGCGGAGACGCCGGCACCCGCGCGCTCTTCGCCGACCCCGGTCCGTTCGACCTGTGGTCAGAACGCTGGCTCGCGCTCGCTCCCGACGCCGACAAGATGGATGCCGCGAACCCCGTCTACATCCCGCGCAACCATCTCGTGGAAGAGGCGCTGGATGCCGCAACGGCAGGCGACCTGCAGCCGTTCGAGCAGCTTCTCGAGGCGGTGACCTCGCCGTTCGCCGAGCGCCCCGGCCTGCAGCGCTACGCCGAGCCGGCGCCCGACGCCTTCGGCCCGTACCGCACGTTCTGCGGCACCTGAACGGCGAGGACCGAACCCGTCGAGACGGGCTGCGCATGCCGCTCGGCGATGACGGGGGTGTGCTGAGCGCTCAGGGCTTCTAGCATGAGTCGCGTGGGGACGCTGGAAACGGATCCTGTGCAGGATATCCGTTTCGCGCGCTCCGCAGACGGCGTCGGGATCGCGTACGCCCTGCATGGTGCCGGTCCGCCGTTGCTGATCGACGCCTGCTGGCTGAGTCATCTGCAGTTCGACTGGCAGAGCCCTGTCTGGCGCCACTTCCTGGTTGAACTCGGCCGCATCGCGACGGTGATCCGCTACGACGAGCGCGGACACGGGTTGTCAGATCGTGATGTGACCGACCACAGCCTGCAGGCCCGCGTCGCGGACCTCGAGGCCGTCGCTGACGGCGCCGGGTTCGACCACTTCGCTCTCCTTGCGATGGCGCAGGGCGGCCCGGTGGCGATCGAGTATGCAGCGCGCCATCCGGAGCGCCTGACCCGACTGATCTTCTACGGGAGCGACGCCGGAGCACGCGGCGTTCCGTCGGCCAATGAGCTGGAATTGGGTCACGCGTTCGACGCGATGATCAAAGTCGGGTGGGGGCGCCCGACGCCGGAGTTTCGGCGGGTGTTCACGAGCATGATGATCCCCGGCGGAACCGAGGAGCAGATGGTTTGGATCGACGAGCTGCAGAAGATGGCCGTCGACGCGGACACGGCCGTGCTAGCCCGGTCCCAGCGCCAGATGATCGACTCCAGCGGCCGTCTAGGCGAACTGGACCTGCCGACATTGGTAGTGCACAGCCTTCGGGACCAGATCAAGAGTTTCGAGCAGGCCCGATATCTCGCCGCGCACATCCAGGGCGCTCGGCTTGTCGCGCTGGACAGCGACAACCACATCGTCCTGTCCGATGAACCGGCGTGGCCGGTCCTGCGCCGCGAGATCACGGACTTCATCGCTCCCGACAGGGACGCCGCGCCCGTCGCATCCGCGGAGGACGTGGCCTCGGCGCTTTCTCCCCGGGAGCTCGAGATCCTCCGCGCGGCTGCAGGGGGATATGACAACGAGGCGATTGCGGCCGAGCTGACGCTCTCCGTGCGTACCGTCGAGCGGCATCTGCAGAACGTGTACGCGAAGCTCGGGCTGCACGGACGCACCGCGCGTACGGCGGCCGTCGCGCGGCTGCTCTCCGGCGTCTGACGGCTACGCGTCAGCCGCCACTCGACGGTCGACGCCGAGACCTCGTTGCGCGTCGGCGCCGATGTGCGATCCGGATGACCATCCCTACGGTTGCGGCAACAACCAATTCCGGAGGAACCATGTCCATGCAATACAGCACTCGACCGACTTCCACGAGTGCACCCTTGACGTCAACGCCAGAAGACCGGGCTCTGAAGGCGAGGCATGCCGCGATGTGGGCAAGCGGGAACTACCCCGCCGTCGCCGACGAGGTGGTCGGCTCCCTTGGCCGCATCCTCGTCGATACCCTCGACGTGCAACCCGGACAGCGCGTCCTCGACGTCGCGGCCGGTACCGGGACTTCGGCCCTGCCCGCCGCGCGTCGGGGCGCTCACGTCACTGCTACCGATCTGACGCCCGAACTCCTCGAGGTGGGCAGAGCCGAGGCGATGGCCGAGGGACTCGAACTGACTTGGCAGCCCGCCGACGCCGAGGCATTGCCACACGCCGACGCGACCTTCGACCTCGCCCTTTCGTGCATCGGCGTGATGTTCGCCCCACACCATCAGCAAGCCGCCGACGAACTGCTGCGCGTCTGCCGCCCCGGAGGCACCGTCGGCGTGCTGAGCTGGACCCCCGAGGGCTTCATCGGCCAGATGTTCGCCACGATGAAGCCCTACGCGCCACCGCCGCCCGCCGGAGCGTCCCCGGCCCCGCTGTGGGGACGCGCCGATCACGTTCGGTCACTTTTCGGCGACCGCGTCGAGAACCTGGTTGCGCGACAGCAGACATTGCGCGTAGGCCGATTCTCCGATGGCGCCGAGTTCCGCGACTTCTTCAAGGCCAATTACGGTCCCACGATCGCCGTGTACCGATTCCTCGGCGAGGATGCCGCCCAAGTGGTCGCACTGGACACCGAGCTGGCCGCGCTGGGGGATCGGTCCCTTCACGAGGGCGCGATGAACTGGGAGTACCTTTTGGTCACCGCTTCCCGCATCTGAGGCGCGCATGCCTGCGCCCACCGCCCGCGGGGTCGTCAGCTCACACGAAGATCCATCACCGCGACAGAATCGAAGGTGGGCTCACGGCGAGGTGGGCTACCGGTAGTTGATGAACTGCAGGTCGACGTCGAGGTCGGCGGCCTTGAGCAGTCGCTGCACTTCCTGCAGATCGTCGCGGCTCTTGGACTGCACGCGCAGCTCGTCGCCCTGGATCTGCGACTTC
>NZ_JANJFJ010000307.1:0-3872 GCF_024626565.1 Microbacterium sp. zg.Y909 | reverse complement strand
CGCGCAGGCCTCACCGAACTCGCCGCCACCGCCCGGTCGCGCACCGCCTTGACCAAGATCGCAGACGACCCCGAGGCGCACGGCAACGCGGTGGTGTTCATCCGCATCCTCGCCGAGACCACCGCCGCGGTGCTGGTGACGGTCGCATTCACCCTGGCCTTCGACAACATCTGGTGGGCGATGCTCGCCGCCGCGCTCCTCATGACCGTGGTGTCGTTCGTGCTGGTGGGCGCCAGTCCGCGTTCGGCGGGACGCCAGCACGCGACCGGGCTGCTGCGCAACGCCGCGCCGATCGTGCGCGGTGCCCGCATCGTGCTGGGACCGCTCGCCCACCTGCTGGTGATCCTCGGCAACCGCTTCACGCCCGGGGTGTCGCGCAACGCGACGTTCGCCTCGGAGGAGCAGCTGCTGAGCATGGTCGACGAGGCCGCCTCGCAGGACCTCATCGAGGAGGACGACCGCGAGCTCATCCACTCGGTGTTCGACTTCACCGACACGTTCGTGCGCGCCGTGATGGTTCCCCGCACCGACATGGTGTCGGTGGATGCCGAAGCGAGCACCCACGAGGCGATGAAGCTGTTCCTCGACAGGGGCGTCTCGCGCCTCCCCGTCGTCGACGACGAGGCCGACGACGTGGTGGGAGTCCTCTACCTGAAGGACCTGGTGCAGTTCGCGTTCCGCGACGAGAGCGCGTGGCGCAACGCCGCCGTCAGCCGCATCGCGCGCAAGGCCGTCTTCGTGCCGGAGTCGATGAAGGCGGAGACACTGCTGCAGCAGATGAAGCGCGACGCCGTGCACGTGTGCCTCGTCGTGGACGAGTACGGCGGAGTGTCGGGCCTGGTGACCCTCGAGGACCTCATCGAGGAGCTCGTCGGCGAGATCGCCGACGAGTACGACGCGCGGGCAGCGGAGGTGGTCGACCTCGGGGAGGGCCGGTTCCGGGTCAGTGCGCGCCTGGGCCTGGACGAAGTCGGCGAGCTGTTCGGCATCGAGCTCGAGGACGACGAAGTGGATTCGATCGGCGGACTGCTGGGCAAGGCCCTGGGACGCGTCCCGATGCCCGGCGTCACCGCCGAGACGCAGGGTCTCGTACTCACCGGCGGCGCATCGCGCGGCCGTGGGCGCGGGCTCGCGACGGTGTTCGTGGAGCGCGCCGAACCGCTCGACAACGCGGACGACAGCGCCCGGGCCCCGCGCACCGGCCAGATCCCGCGGACGCGCACCGGCGAGGTACGCGTGAGCCGGGGCGATGCGGAAGCCGCGCAGTCCTCGTAGCGGGGCACCCGACCCGTAGCGGCGCGTGCACGAGCGCCCCTACTGTTGCGCTACCGGACCAGCCGGACACCGCGACATCGGAGGTCGTCACATGTGCACAGGCGCGAACTACACCACCAAAGACCACTACTTCGGGCGCAATCTCGACCTCGAATTCTCGTACCACGAGACGGTCACGATCACCCCGCGGAACTTCCCGTTCGAGTTCCGCAAGGTGCCGACGCTCGCAACGCACCACGCCATCATCGGCATGGCGAACATCGCCGACGGCTACCCGCTGTACTACGACGCGACGAACGAGAAGGGCCTCAGCATGGCGGGGCTCAACTTCCCCGGGAACGCCGACTACAAGCAGGAGAACCCGGAGAAGACGAACGTCGGGTCGTTCGAATTCATCCCGTGGGTGCTCGCACAGTTCGAGAGTGTCGCCGAGGTGCGGGCCGCGCTCGCGGACCTGGTCGTGACCGATGCTGCGTTCAGCGCCGAGTTCCCGCCATCGCCCCTGCACTGGATCATCAGCGACAGGGACAGCTCGATCACCGTCGAGAGCGTGAAGGAGGGCCTCAAGGTCTACGACAACCCGTACGGGATCATGACCAACAACCCCACCTTCGACATCCAGTCGTTCAACCTCAACAACTTCATGCACCTGACGAAGAACCCCCCGGAGAACACCTTCGCCCCGGAACTGGACTTCGACGTCTACAGCCGGGGGATGGGGGCCATCGGCCTGCCCGGCGACCTGTCGTCGGCATCCCGTTTCGTGAAGGCCGTCTTCACGAAGATGAACTCCGTGTCGGGGGCTTCCGAATCGGAATCGATCAGCCAGTTCTTCCAGATCCTCGGATCCGTAGCGCAGCAGCGCGGCCTGGTGGAGGTGGAGCCGGGCAAGTTCGAGATCACGATCTACTCGTCGTGCTGCAACACCGACAAGGGCATCTACTACTACACGACCTACGAGAACAGCCAGGTCACCGGCGTCGACATGCACAAGGAGGATCTCGACGCAACTACACTGGTGGATTACCCCCTGGTCAAGGGGCAGCAGATCCATATGCAGAATTGAGAGTTTCGCATCGACGAGAACGTCCACCGCTCCGGCTTCGTCACCTTCGTCGGACGCCCCAATGTGGGCAAGTCCACCCTCACCAACGCGCTGGTCGGCGAGAAGGTCGCGATCACCAGCGACAAGCCGCAGACGACGCGGCGAGCCATCCGCGGCATCCTGAATCGGCCGGACGGCCAGCTCGTGATCGTCGACACCCCCGGCATCCATCGACCCCGCACCCTGCTCGGCGAGCGTCTGAACGATCTCGTGGAACAGGTGCTGGGTGACGTGGACGTCATCGCGTTCTGCGTCCCCGCGACCGAGAAGGTCGGGCCCGGAGACCGCCGCATCGCGGAGTCGCTGTCGAACTACCCGCGCGCCAAGAAGGTCGCGCTCGTGACCAAGACCGACGTGGGCAGCCGCGAGCAGATCACCGAGAGGCTGATCGAGGTCGATGGGCTGCGTGAGGACTGGCACGCGGTGATTCCGCTGTCCGCGCTCACGAACAACCAGCTCGACGTGCTTGCCGACGAACTGCTCTCGCTCATGCCGCCGGGACCGGCGCTGTACGAGGAAGGCGTCGTCACCGACGAGTCGACCGAAGACCGCATCGCCGAGATCATCCGCGAGGCAGCGCTCGAGGGCGTCCGGGACGAGCTGCCGCACTCGATCGCGGTGACGGTCGACGACATCGCCCAGCGCGAGGACAGCGACCTCACCGACATCTTCGCGAGCATCGTCGTGGAGCGCGACAGCCAGAAGGCGATCATCATCGGCCACCGGGGTTCACGGCTGAGCGACGTGGGCGCCCGCGCCCGCGCGCAGATCGAGCCGCTGATCGGGAGCCGGGTGTTCCTGAAGCTGCACGTGCGGGTCGCCAAGGAATGGCAGCGCGACCCGAAGCAGCTCGGGCGCCTCGGGTTCTGATGGCCCGCCGCTGGGAGGCGCCGCGCTGGGGCCCACCGGAGGGCTGGGAGCTCGTCGACGCCGAGGTCCCCGCGCCCCTCCACGGCGAAGTCACGATCAGGGTGGCGGCCGCGGGGATGAACCCGGCCGACGTGAAGCACGTGGCCGTCGAGCGGCCCGGCCTGGTCTTGCCCGTGCCGATCGGGTACGAGGTATCCGGCGTGCTGACGGCGATCGGACCGGGCACGGAGATCGCCTCGGGCACCGCCGCGGTGGGCGACGAGGTGCTGGCCTTCCGCATCACCGGCGGATACGCGACCGAGCTCACCGTCCCCGCCGACACGGTGTTCGCCAAGCCCGCGTCGCTGACGCACCCGCAGGCGGCGAACCTGCTGCTGGCCGGCACGACGGCATCCGAGCTGCTGCATGTGACGGGCGTGGCGCCGGGGGAGACCGTCCTCCTGCACGGCGGGTCCGGCGCCGTGGGGGTGGCGGTGCTGCAGCTGGCGCGGCGCCTCGGCGCGCGCGTCATCGCGACGGCGTCGCCCTCGTCGTTCGAACGGGTGCGTCGCTACGGCGGGGTGCCGGTGGCGTACGGCGAAGGGCTGCTGAATCGCGTGCGGGATGCCGCGGAGGGCGCCCC
>NZ_JANJFJ010000306.1:0-1405 GCF_024626565.1 Microbacterium sp. zg.Y909 | reverse complement strand
TCGCCGCGCTCGACGCAGCCGGGACCGACGAGGCCCTGCGCGTCTCCCTCGAGGTCGTCGCCGATCCGTCGCGCGTCGTGACGATCGCCGCGACCGGCGCGGCCGAGAGCCGCGGCATCCGTCGCATCGCCGGTGGCATGCCGGCGAGCGCCGCCTACCGCGACAGCGTGCGGGCCGAGCTCATCGCCCTCGCCGGGGCGGGGGAGCTGGAGGTGCCGATCGCGGGCGTCTTCCCGCTCGAACGCCTGCACGACGCACTGCAGGTTCTGCTGTCCGGCCACCCCGGCGGCAAGCTCACCCTCGTCCCCTGACCGGCTCCCCGGAATCGATGACGGTTCCCCGACCGATCGCGTCGGCGGCAGGCGGGTCGGGCTGCACAGCCCGCCCCTGCTGCCCCGTCGCCGCTGCCCCGGAGCCGGGTGTCGTGGCGCACGCCGAGAGAGGGCGACGGATGCCACGACGATCCCGGCAGCGATGAGCATTCTGCTCGGCGAAGGTGTCCTCATACCTCGATCGTGTCCGGATCAGGCGGTCCGTCTCCGCGTCGGCACCGCATCCTGTTAGCATCGACCCATGCGCGCGGGCACGCTTCTCCTTCTTAGCTGCCGCGACGAGTCCTCGTTCTAGGGCCCTCTCGTCGCGGAGCTTCTGGTCGGCCCGTATCAGCCTTGAGCCCGCCTCCCCGGCGAGAGAAGAAGCGAAGACCATGGACAACACTCAGAAGCCGTCCGGCATGCCGATCCACAAGTACCGGGCATATCAGGACCAGTTCCGCGTCGACCTGCCCGACCGCACGTGGCCGGACAACCGCATCACGACCGCACCGCGCTGGTGCGCCGTCGACCTGCGGGACGGCAACCAGGCCCTCATCGACCCGATGAGCCCGGAGCGCAAGCGCATCATGTTCGAGCTTCTCGTCGGCATGGGCTACAAGGAGATCGAGGTCGGCTTCCCGTCGGCGAGCCAGACGGACTTCGACTTCGTGCGTCAGCTGATCGAAGAGGACCTCATCCCCGACGACGTGACCATCCAGGTCCTGACGCAGGCGCGTGAGCACCTCATCGAGCGCACGTACGAGTCGATCGCCGGCGCGAAGCGCGCGATCGTGCACCTGTACAACTCCACCAGCGTGCTGCAGCGCGACGTCGTGTTCCGCACCGACAAGCAGGGCGTCATCGACATCGCCCTCGAGGGCGCGCGCCTGTGTCGCGAGTTCGAGAAGCGCATCCCCGAGACCCAGGTCTTCTACGAGTACTCGCCGGAGAGCTATACCGGGACCGAGCTCGAGTTCGCCGTCGAGATCTGCAACCAGGTGATCGAGGTCTTCGAGCCGACGCCCGACCGCAAGGTGATCATCAACCTGCCGGCGACGGTGGAGATGGCCACCCCCAACGTCTACGCCGAT
>NZ_JANJFJ010000305.1:0-1831 GCF_024626565.1 Microbacterium sp. zg.Y909 | reverse complement strand
AACGCGCCGCCTTCAGCTCTGCCGTGGTGGTGGCGGCGGCGATCGCGGCGAGGGCCGCGTCGACGGCGGCATCCACCGCTTCCGGGGTGATTTCGGGAGTGTCAGACACGATCAACGAGTCTACCGACGCGGGAGAGCGTTCCCGCGTCGGTAGAGCCGTGGATCAGCCGTCGTTCGGGCCGGCCTTGCCGTCGAGCGCACGGTCCGCGCGCTGCTGCACGGCGATGAGCTGCGTATCGGTGACCTCGCCCACCGGGTGGTGCATGGCCGCCACACCGGGGGTGCGCGCCGAACGGCGCAGACGCTTCTCGACGACCGTGGCCACCAGCGAAAGCAGCAGGCAGAGCCCGATGTAGATGGCGCCGACGATGATCGTCATCGGCACGATGGGCGAGCCGTACGTCGACTGCGAGCCCAGGTAGCGCGCGTAGAACAGTAGCTCGGGGTAGGTGATGATGAAGCCGAGCGCGGTGTCCTTCAGCGTCACCACGAGCTGCGCGATGATCACGGGCAGCATCGCGCGGATCGCCTGCGGCAGCAGCACGAGCCGCATCACACCCGACTTGCGCAGGCCGAGGGCGTAGCCGGCCTCCTGCTGACCGCGCGGCAGCGACTGCACGCCGGCTCGGATGACCTCGGCGAGGACCGGACCGTTGTAGGCGATGAGCGCGATGACGACGGCCCAGTAGGAGTCCATCCGGATGCCGATGACCGGCAGCCCGTAGTAAAGCAGGAACATGAAGACCAGCACGGGCACGGCGCGGAACACCTCGACGACGGCGCCGACGGGGATGCGCACCCACGCATGATCGGAGAGTCGCCCGATCGCGAGGACGAAGCCCACCACGATGGCACCGACCGCGGCCACGGCGAAGGCAGCCAGAGTGCGCAGCGTGGCTTCACCGATGTTGAGCCACACGGTGGTGTAGCTGAAGGCCTGCCACTTGCGGGCGGAGAACTGCCCGGTGTCGATGAGGCGCCACAGCAGGAAGGCGAGCACCGCGGCAACGAGCAGCACCGTGACGACGCCGAGGATGCGGTTGCGGACGATGGCCCGGGGACCGGGGACGTCGTACAGGACCGAGGTCATCGGGTCACCCTCCATCGGTTCTCGAGCGTTCGCTGCAGCCACGACAGCAGCAGCACCAGCGCCACGAAGATGACCATGACCCAGACGATCACGAGGAACTGGTTCTCGCCGCGCTCACTGAGGTAGTTGCGGGCCGAGCCGAGGTTGACGACCGAGAACCCGGCGGCGACGGTGGTGTTCTTCAGCAGCGCGATGAAGACGCTCATCATCGGCGGGATCACGGAACGGAAAGCCTGCGGCATCACCACCAGGCCCATCACCTGGCCGAAGGTGAGGCCCAGGGCGCGGGCGGCTTCGGCCTGCCCCACCGGGACCGTGTTGATACCGGAGCGGATCGTCTCGGCCACATAGGTCGCGGTGTACAGCCCCAGCGCGCTGATCGCGAGCGTCAGCGACACGTCGGACGTCAATCGCAGGCCCAGGATAGGAGGCAGGGCGAAGGCGAACGCGAAGAACACCAGGGTGAGGGGGGTGTTGCGGATGGTGTTGACGTAGATGGTGCCGACGGCACGGGCCACCGGGATCGGCGAGACGCGCATCGCGGCGACGACGATGCCGAGCACGAGGGCGACCACCCCGCCGCCGAAGAACAGGATGAGAGTGCCCAGCAGGGCTTCGCCCCACACGTCGGCGTTGTCGGTGATGACGCCCATGCGTACTTCTCTCGGTCGGATCAGGAAGAGGGTCGGGGCGGGCCCTCGGCCGCCCCGCCCTCCGGGGGAGGCGAAGGCCGGCTGCGAG
>NZ_JANJFJ010000304.1:0-3472 GCF_024626565.1 Microbacterium sp. zg.Y909 | reverse complement strand
CTCCTCCCCCGCCCGGGCGCCGACGGGCCCGGGGGCGGGGGCCCCCCCGCGCCCCCCCCGACCTCAGGGTCAGTCGACGGCCGGCTGCTCGCCGTCGATGCCGGCGGGAGCGAGGTGCTCCTCGAACAGTGCGGTCCACACGTCGCCGCCGTCGGTGAAGAGGGAGTTGATGTGGTCGAGCAGAACGGTGTCGCCCTTCTCCAGGCCCACGCCGTAGCGCTCCTCGCTGAAGGGCTCGCCGGCGATCTTCAGCTCGTCGGGCTGCTGCGCCACGTAGCCGGCGAGGATCGCCTCGTCGGTGGTGATGGCGTCGACCGAGCCGGACAGCAGCTGCTCGATGCACTGCGAGTAGGTGTCGTACTCGACGGTGTCACCCGGGCTGTACTCCTCGCGGATGCGCTGCAGCGGCGTCGAGCCGGTCACCGAGCAGACGATCTTGCCGGCGAGGTCGTCCGGTCCGGTGATGTCGTCGTTGTCAGCGGCGACGAGCAGGCCCTGGCCGGTGAGGAAGTACGGACCGGCGAAGTCGATCTGCTCCTTGCGCTTGTCGGTGATCGAGTAGGTGCCGACGTAGTAGTCGATGTCGCCGTTTACGATCGCCTGCTCCCGGTTGGCGGAGGGGATCGTCTCGTAGGTGATCTGATCCTCGTCGAAGCCCAGCGACGCCGCGATCCAGCGCGCGATGTCGATGTCGAAGCCGGTGCGCTCGTTGGTCGCCGCGTCCTGGTAGCCGAGGCCGGGCTGGTCGTTCTTCACGCCGATGATCACGCCGTCACGCTCGACCATGCGGTCGTACGTCGGGCTGCCTTCCAGCGAGACGTCGGTGGCGACCTCCCACAGCGCGTCGCCCTGGGCCTCGCCGCTGGCGTCGCCGCCCGGGTTGTCGGGCGTGCCGCTGTTGCAGCCGGTCAGTGCCAGTGCTGCGATCGCGATGCCGGCGAATGCGCCGACGATGCGGTTGTTGCGCATGTGTCCTCCTGGTGTCGATGTCTCTCGGGCGGCCGCGCCGGTGCAGGGCGCGGAGGTCTCAGTGGGTGATGAGCTTGGAGAGGAAGTCCTTCGCCCGCTCGCTCTTCGGTGCGGTGAAGAACACGTCTGGCGTCGCCTCTTCGACGATCAGGCCATCGGCCATGAACACGACGCGGTCGGCCGCCTTGCGAGCGAAGCCCATCTCGTGGGTGACCACGATCATGGTCATGCCGTCGTGGGCGAGCCCGACCATCACGTCGAGCACCTCGTTGATCATCTCCGGGTCCAGCGCACTGGTGGGCTCGTCGAACAGCATGACCTTCGGCTTCATCGCCAGCGCGCGGGCGATCGCGACGCGCTGCTGCTGACCGCCGGAGAGCTGCGCGGGAAGCTTGGACGCCTGCTGTGCCACGCCCACGCGCTCCAGCAGGATGCGCGCCTCCGCCTCGGCATCCGCCTTCTTCATGCCTTTGACCTTGATGGGTCCGAGCGTCACGTTGTCGAGGATCGACAGGTGCGAGAAGAGGTTGAAGGACTGGAAGACCATCCCCACATCCGCCCGCAGCGCCGCGAGGGCCTTGCCCTCTTTCGGCAGCTCCTTGCCGTCGATCGTGATGGTTCCGCTCGTGATGGTCTCGAGGCGGTTGATGGTGCGGCAGAGCGTGGACTTGCCCGAGCCGGACGGCCCGATGACCACCACGACCTCACCGCGGTTGACGGTGAGGTTGATGTCCTGCAGCGCCTGGAAGTCGCCGTAGTGCTTCTGCACGTCGGTCATCACCACGAGGGGCTGTCCGCGTCGGACGTCGATGTTCGAAGTGCGCGGGGCAGCCTGCGAGTCTGGAGTCGCCATGGAGGACACTTTATTCCCGCGCTGAGACACGCCACGGCAGGTTGCGCCGACCTTTACCGTTCCGAAACATAACCGACGCGCGCGGACGGCCGTTCTTCGGGTGCCGCTGACGGGAGTCGCGCCGCCGCGATCAGGCGTCGGCGCGCTGCGCGAAGGCCGACTCGTAGAGGCACACGCTGGCCGCCGTGGCGAGGTTCAGCGACTCGGCGCTGCCGTAGATCGGCAGACGCAGAGCAAGGTCGGCGTGCGCCCGCGCCTCGTCGTCCAGCCCCCGCGCCTCGTTGCCGAACAGCCACGCGGTGGGGCGGGAGAGCTCCGCACGGTGAGCGAGGAAGTCCTCGCCGCCGACGTCGGCCGCGACCACCTGCAGACCGGCGGCTCGCGCGCGCGCCGCCGTGGTCTCGAGGTCCGCGCCCACGGCGACGGGCACGTGGAAGAGCGAGCCGGTCGTCGCGCGGACGACCTTCGGGTTGTACAGGTCCACCGTGCGGCCGGTGAGGATCACGGCATCGGCCCCCGCGGCATCCGCTGCCCTGATGATGGTGCCGAGGTTTCCGGGGTCCCGCACCTCTTCGCAGATCGCGATCAGGCGCGGACCGGCGGCGAAGACGTCCTTGATGGAGGTGGGCGACTGGCGCGCGACGGCCACGATCCCCTGCGGGGTGACGGTGTCGGCCATCGCCTCGATGACGGCCTCGGTGGTGAAGACCACGTCGACGCCGGCATCCTGCGCCGCGTCGCGCACGTCGGCATGGCGCTCCAGCGCGCTCGGCGTCGCGAACAGCTCCACCAGCGTGTCGGGCCGGTGGGCGAGGGCTTCACGGGCTGCCTGCGGGCCCTCGAGCAGGAACAGTCCTGTCTCCTGACGGGCGCTGCGCTTGGTCAGCTTGGCGACGGCACGCACACGAGGCGAGCGCGGATTCTCGAGCACGCTCCCATCCTAGGCCGCGCATGTGCGGAGATCGGATGCCGGGCAGGCGCACGGAGCGGCATCCGGATACGCCGAAGGGGCGCCCTCCGTGGAGGACGCCCCTTCGATCCGGTAGCGCGAGCGCCGCCGGCGGGAGTGCGAGGTCAGGCCTTGGGGGCGTTGACGTCGGAGGGCAGCGCGGCCTTGGCCGTCTGCACGAGCGAGGCGAACGTGGCCGGCTCGTTCACGGCGAGCTCGGCGAGCATGCGGCGGTCGACCTGCACGCCGGCCAGGCCCAGGCCCTGGATGAAGCGGTTGTACGTGATGCCGTTCTGACGGGCAGCGGCGTTAATGCGCTGGATCCACAGGCGACGGAAGTCACCCTTGCGCTTGCGACGGTCACGGTACGCGTAGACCAGCGAGTGGGTGACCTGCTCCTTCGCCTTGCGGTACAGGCGCGAACGCTGACCCCGGTAACCGGAGGCGCGCTCGAGGATGACGCGGCGCTTCTTGTGGGCGTTTACAGCCCGCTTGACTCTTGCCATTTTCTTCTACTTCCTAACGTGCGGGGGAGCTCAGAGACCGAGCAGCTTCTTGGCGACCTTCGCGTCACCCGGGGCGAGCACCTGCTCCTGGTTCAGGCGACGGGTGCGACGGCTCGCCTTGCCCTCGAGGTTGTGGCGCATGCCGGCCTGCTGCTTCATGAGCTTGCCGCTTCCGGTGACCTTGAAGCGCTTCTT
>NZ_JANJFJ010000303.1:0-5372 GCF_024626565.1 Microbacterium sp. zg.Y909 | reverse complement strand
TCTGCTCGTGGTCCTCGTGCAGGATCAGCAGACGCTCGAGCGCCCGTGACATGACCGGGTTGATCTCGTACTGCTCGCTCATGACGCCGAAGTTCAGGCGCAGGAAGTTGTCGACGAAGCTCAGCGAATTGTCGGGGTAGAGGAACGCCTGACCCACGCTCTTCTTGTGCGCGTAGGCGGCGATGACGGGGAGCTTCGCGAGCAGGCGGATGGTGTTGATCTCCACGTGCTCGGGGTTGTTCGGGTCGGACTGGTTCTCGTAGTAGGTCGACAGCGCCGCCGTCGCCGACGAGAGCACCGACATGGGGTGCGCCGTGTGCGGCAATGACGAGAAAAACCGCTTGATGTCCTCGTGCAGCAGGGTGTGCCGGCGAATGCGCTCGTCGAACGCACCGAGCTCGTCGGCAGTGGGCAGCTCGCCGTACAGCAGCAGCCAGGCCACCTCGAGATACGTGCTGTTCTTGGCCAGCTGCTCGATCGGGTAGCCGCGGTAGCGGAGGATCCCCTCATCACCGTCGATGTAGGTGATCGCCGACTTCGTCGCCGCGGTGTTCACGAACCCGTAGTCGAGGGTCGTGTGCCCGGTCTGCTTGGTGAAGGTCGACAGATCGACGCCGGCGGCACCGTCCGTCCCGCGCAGGATGGGCAGTTCTGCCGTGCGCTCCCCGATCGTGACCGTGGCTACGGACTGGGGGGCTTCTGGCTGCTGGGTGCTCGCGTCGCTCACGAAGCCTCCTTGCGGTCGGGGTCGTCGGTGAATACAGCCTAACGGGCTGTCGGGCCTACTCCGTTCCCCGCCAAAGGATGGGGAGATCCGGTGGATGAATGCTACGGATGCGTGAGCCGCCGCGCCGCCTCGGCGATGCGCTCATCGGTCGCGGTGAGAGAGAAGCGCACGTGCTCGGGGAAGTGCGGCCCATAGAAGTGGCCGGGGCCCGCCAGGATGCCATGCTCGGCCAGCCGGCCGAGGCTCTCCCACGCATCGCGACCCTCGGTGGCCCACAGGTACAGCCCGCCCTCGCTGCGGTCGATGCGGAAACCGGCAGCCTCGAGCGCAGGCTTGAGCACCTCGCGCCGACTCCGGTAGCGCGCCTTCTGGTCCGCGACATGGGCGTCGTCGGCGAGGGCCGCCGCCGCGGCGGCCTGCACCGGCGCCGGCAGCATGAGACCCAGGTGCTTACGGGCGGTCAGCAGGCGGGAGACCAGAGCCGGATCCCCGGCGAGGAACGCCGCGCGGTAACCGGCGAGGTTCGACTGCTTGCTCAGGGAGTACACCGACAGCACGCCGCCGAGGTCGCCATCCGTGACGCGCGGGTCGAGGATGCTGGGAACCGGATCGTCGGCCCAACGCCCTTCCCAGCCGAGCTCGGCATAGCACTCGTCGCTTGCGATCACGGCGCCGAGTTGGCGAGCCCGCGCGACGGCGCGGCGAAGCTCGTCGTGGTCGAGCACACGTCCGTCGGGGTTGCCGGGCGAGTTCAGCCACACCAGACGGGTCGCTTCGGGCCATTCGGCCGGGTCGTCGGTCGCCAGCGGAGTCGCGCCCACCAGCCGCGCTCCGACTTCGTAGGTCGGGTAGGCCGCACGCGGGTGCACGACGATGTCGCCGGGTCCGAGGTCGAGCAGCAGCGGCAGCAGCGCCACGAGCTCCTTCGAGCCGACGGTGGGCAGCACGTGATCGGGCGTGAGCGCAGGCACGCCGCGCCGACGCTCGAACCAGTGCACGATCGCTTCGCGCAGGAGCGGCGTACCGGCAGTCTGCGGGTAGGCGTGGGCGTCGGTGGCTGCCGCCAGCGCCCCCGCTACGGCCGCGGGCGTGGGATCGACGGGAGACCCGATCGAGAGGTCGACGATGCCGCCCGGATGGGATCGTGCTGTGGCCGCATAGGGCGCCACGGCATCCCAGGGGTAGTCGGCGAGGTCACTGACCCCCACGTCAGGCCTGCGGCGGGAGAGCGGCGATGATCGGGTGATCGTGCTTGATCACACCCGTCTTCGCGGCACCACCGGGCGAGCCGATGTCCTGGAAGAACTCGACGTTCGCGGTGTAGTAGTCCGCCCACTCGGCGGGCAGGTCGTCTTCGTAGTAGATCGCCTCGACGGGGCAGACCGGCTCACAGGCGCCGCAGTCCACGCACTCATCGGGGTGTATGTACAGCGACCTCTCACCCTCGTAGATGCAGTCGACAGGGCACTCGTCGATGCAGGCGCGGTCCTTGACATCGACGCACGGGAGGGCGATCACATACGTCACTCCCCCAGTCTAGGCGACCTCTTCGCATCCGGGAGGCGTGACAGGTCGGGCCAGGCGACGACGACCGCGACGACGAGGGGCACGGCGATCGTCCAGACGACGCCGGCCGAGAGCATTCCGTCCGTCGGGGCGGGGACGATGACCGAGCCGCCGGGGCCGGGGCCCGAGAACAGGAGGGTCGCGGCCATCGCACCGATACCAGCTGCCAAGGCGACCCACCGGTCCCCGGTCAGCAGCCGCACAGCCACCAGCAGCGCGGACACTCCGACGATGGACAGCACGAGACCGAGCGGGAACCACCCGAGGGCGTAGGAATGAGAGACGGTCCCGGCGACCCCGTACACGAAGCCGGTCACGACGGCGATGATCCACGTCAGCACGCGCGCCCTGGTCGATTCCACCTCAGCAGTCTAGGCGGCCGGTCACGCCGCCAACCCCCACAGCCGCAGCAGCGCAGCCGTGCCCGCGGCGGCCAGCACGACCACCAGGAAGGGGGCGCGCAGCAGCAGCAGCCCCGCCGCCACGACGAGGGCGGGCAGACGCGCGTCGATGACGACGCCCTGTCCGACGCCGAGCGTCTGCACCGCCACCAGGGCCGCCAGCAGCGCCACGGTGAGCAGGTCGGCCACGCGTGCGGGGCGGGGTGCTTCGAGCACCTTCGGCGGGATGAGATACCCGACAGCCTTCAGCGCGACGCAGATGATCGCCGCCAGGACAACGGCGTTCCACAGGGTCAAGGCAGCCCCTCCCGCTCGGGGACGTCGTCGGGGTCACCGAAGGCGTTGGCGCTCGCGGGTGAGGCGAACCAGTTGAACAGACCCACCACGACAGCCACCAGGGCGGCGATGAGCACGGGCAGTCCCGGCATGAGCAGGGGCGTGAGCACTGTCGCCACCACGGCGGCCGCGCTGCCCACCGCGATCGCCTGGCGCTCGCGCAGGCGCGGCCACAGCAACGCGAGAAACGCTGCGGCAGCGGCGGCGTCGAGCCCATACGCGCGCGGATCGCCCAGCAGGTCCCCGAGAAGCGCGCCGATCAGCGTCGAGAGATTCCACCCGACGTATATGCCGAGGCCCGTGACCCAGAAGCCGATCTGCCGCGCCCGGGGCGCGGTCTGGGCGAGAGCGACGGCCGTCGACTCGTCGATGGTGAACTGCGCCGCCGCCGCTCGCCGCCACAGCGGCCCTCCGATGACCGGCGCCATGCGCATCGCGTAGGCGACGTTGCGCACCCCCAGCAGCGACGCCGAGGCGATCGCCGCGGGGACGGCGGCCAGTCCGCCGGCGCCGATGACCCCGACGAAGGCGAACTGCGAGCCGCCGGTGAACATCACCAGGCTCAATACGCAGGTCTGCCAGACGTCGAGACCGGATGCCACTGCGAGGGCGCCGAACGACACGCCGTAGGCGCTGGTGGCAAGTGCCACCCCCAGCCCTTCGCGCGTCGCCCGGCGAACCTGACGGGCGGCATCCGCCCCGTCAGCAGACGTCCCTTCGCTCACCCGAAGATGCTAGCGGCGAGGGCGTCAGGCGTTGGCGTCCTGGCGCTTGAGCCGGGCGGTGTTGCGGGCGCGCTCGTTGCCGTCCAGGTTCACCTTGCGGATGCGCACGATCTCGGGAGTGACCTCGACGCATTCGTCGTCGCGGGCGAACTCGAGGCTCTCCTCGAGCGTCAGCAGCCGCGGCGGCGTCATCGACTCGAAGGTGTCGGAGCTCGCCGCACGCATGTTGGTGAGCTTCTTCTCCTTGGTGATGTTCACGTCCATGTCGTCCGCGCGCGAGTTCTCGCCGATCACCATGCCCTCGTACACCTCCTGCGTGGGCTGCACGAAGAACGACATCCGCTCCTGCAGCGCGATCATCGCGAAGGGCGTGACCACACCGGAGCGGTCAGCCACGACCGAGCCGTTCTGACGCGTCTGGATGTGCCCTGCCCACGGCTCGTAGCCGTGCGAGATCGCGTTGGCGATGCCGGTGCCGCGGGTGGTGGTGAGGAACTCGGTGCGGAAGCCGATGAGACCGCGCGAGGGGACGATGAACTCCATGCGCACCCAGCCGGTGCCGTGGTTGGTCATGTTCTCCATGCGGCCCTTGCGGGCGGCCAGCAGCTGCGTGATCGCCCCGAGGTACTCCTCGGGGGCGTCGATCGTGAGGTGCTCGAACGGCTCGTACGTCTTGCCGTCGATCTTCTTGGTGACCACCTGGGGCTTGCCGACGGTCAGCTCGAAGCCCTCACGGCGCATGTTCTCGACGAGAATGGCCAGCGCCAGCTCGCCGCGGCCCTGCACCTCCCACGCGTCGGGACGCCCGATGTCGACGACCTTGAGCGAGACGTTGCCGATGAGCTCGCGGTCGAGGCGGTCCTTGACCATGCGCGCGGTGAGCTTGTGACCCTTCACCTTGCCGACCAGCGGCGAGGTGTTGGTGCCGATCGTCATCGAGATGGCGGGCTCGTCGACGTGGATCTGCGGCAGCGGTCGCACGTCATCGGGATCGGCGATCGTCTCGCCGATCGTGATGTCGGGGAATCCGGCGATGGCGACGATGTCGCCCGGGCCTGCGGACTCGGCCGGGTAGCGGTCGAGGGCGCGGGTCTTGAGCAGCTCGGTGATGCGGGCGTTGCTGGTGGTGCCGTCAGCACGGACCCAGGCGACGGTCTGGCCCTTCTTCAGCGTGCCGTTGAAGACGCGCAGGAGCGCAAGGCGACCGAGGAACGGCGATGAGTCGAGGTTCGTGACCCACGCCTGCAGCGGTGCCTCGTCGTCGTACGACGGCGCGGGGACGTGCTGCAGGATCGCCTCGAAGAGCGGCTCGAGGTCGTCGTTGTCGGGAAGGCTGCCGTTCTCGGGACGGTTGGTCGAGGCGGCTCCCGCACGACCCGAGGCGTAGACCACGGGAACGTCGAGCAGAGCGTCGACATCGAGGTCGGGAACATCGTCCTGCAGGTCGGACGCGAGGCCCAGCAGCAGATCGTGGGCCTCTTCTTCGACCTCTGCGATACGCGCGTCCGGGCGGTCGGTCTTGTTGACCAGCAGAATGACGGGCAGCTTCGCCTCGAGCGCCTTGCGCAGCACGAAGCGCGTCTGCGGCAGCGGACCCTCACTGGCATCCACCAGCAG
>NZ_JANJFJ010000302.1:0-5390 GCF_024626565.1 Microbacterium sp. zg.Y909 | reverse complement strand
TCGGCTTGATCGTCCGCGTGCTGGTCGACCGGGCGCAGAGCGAAGAGGTGCTGCAGGAAGTGTTCCTGGAGGTGTGGCAATCCGCCGGGCGGTTCGCTCCGAACAAGGGGCAGGGAAGATCGTGGGTCCTGACCATGGCCCACCGCCGCGCGGTGGACCGGGTGCGGGCCTCGCAGTCCAGTGCCGACCGCGACCGCAGAGCGGGCCTGCGTGACCTCGACGTCGCACACGACGACGTCGCCGACCAAGTGGAGCTGAAGGTGGAGGGGCAGAAGGTGGCCAGTGCGCTGTCGACCCTCCCCGTCGCCCAGCGTGAAGCGATCGTTTTGGCCTACTACGGCGGCTACAGCCAGAGCGAGATCGCTGTGCTGGTGGGTGCGCCCCTCGGAACGGTCAAGACCCGGATGCGCGACGGACTGTCGCGCCTGCGCTCCGCGATGGGGGTGACCGCATGACCGAGCAGGAATTCGCCGAGCTCGCCGCCGGTCATGCCCTGAACGCGCTGTCGCACGAAGATGAGGCGCAGTACTGGGAGGCGCTCGCCGCCCACCCGGAATGGGAGCACGTGGTGCGAGCGGATGCCGCCACCGCCGCAGCCCTCGCCGAAGGCGTGGCGCCCGTTGCGCCGCCGCTGACGGCGCGGTCGATGCTGCTGGTGCGCGTCGCCGCCCTTGCGCGGGAGCAGGGGGCGCCGGCGGGTGCGGGGGTCGGCGAGGCAACGGCTGGGGACGCGACGGCTGGGGACGCGACGGCTGGGGCTGGGGGGCTGGCGGCTGGGGAGCCGCCGGCGGCCGGCGCTGGGGGCCCGGCCGCGACGGCGGCTGTGACGGCTGCGGACCCGCCGGCTGCGCCCGCTGCGGCGCCTGCGAGCCCACCCGGTGCCGCCGCTGCGGGCCTGGGTGACGGCGACGTGGCGGATGCCGATGCGGCGGATGCCGGTGCGTCGGATGCCGATGCGGCGGACACCGACGCGACGCAGGTCGTGGGAGAAGCGCGCGCCGGACAGGACACGCACGAGGACAGCCTCGACGGCGGGGATGCGGCGCAGGTGTCCGAGACCGCGGAGGCGCCGACGAGCCCCGACACCGACACCACGCCGACCACCATGACCGGGCTCTTCAGGTGGGCGACGGTCGACACGTCGTCGGCGCCTGTGCAACCGGCATCCAGTTCCCAGGGCGTGGACGAGCCGCCGACCACGACGGCGGTGCAGGCGACGATGCGTCGCCGGTGGACGCGCGGGCTCATTGCGCTCGCCGCCTCCCTGACCCTGCTCGTGGGCGTCGGGTTCGGAGCCGGTGTCGTGCACACCTGGCTGAACCGACCGGCCTCGGTGGTCGCGCTCGACGAGATCAAAGACGCCCCCGACGCGAGGTCCGCCACCGTGGTGATGGATGGCGGCCTGACCGCGACGGCCTACTGGTCCGCGGAGCGCGGCGAAGCGGTGCTGGTGTCGGAGGGGCTGCCGTCCATCCCCGAAGACGAGACGTTCGAGATGTGGGTCATCCGCGACGATGAGCCGCTGTCCGCGGGTACCTTCCTGCCCGAGGCAGGCAGCCAGGCCACTACGGTGATCGACGGCGAAGTGCAGCCGGGCGACGTGATCGCGATCACGGTGGAGCCGGCCGGGGGCGCGCCCGAGGGCGTGCCGACGAGCGATCCCATCGTCGCCGTGCCGACGGCCTGAGCCGGGCGACCAGGCTCGGTTCCCGGGCCGGGCGGTACCCTGTAGTGATGACCGAAGACGCCGGGAACCCGTTCCACAAGCCTGTGAGGCGGCCCTCGGAGACCTTCGATCGGCGGTTCGCGGCCGAGGATCCTGCCGAAGTGTCGCGCGTCGCACACGCGACCGCCCACGCCCTGCTGACCCGGGTGCGTGAACAGCAGGACGCCGATGTCGTGGAGCGGCTCATCGGGTTCACCGATCGCCACGGCGTCCACGACATCGCCGAACTGTGGTCGCAGTCGCCCGCACGATCGCTGCCGGGCGCGCTGTGGCGGCTGTACCTGCTGCAGCTGATGATCCACGACGACCCCCACACGGCGGCGCTGCTCTACGACCGCGGCAGGCTGGCGAGCACCACCGTCGACCCCGTGGTGGCGGGGGCGCCCACGCCGGCCGGGCCGGAGGAGCTGGTGACCCTCGTGGACACGATCCTGCGGGGCCTGTTCACGGGCGACTTCGCAGTCGCGCTGGAGCGGGCCGCGGCCTTCTGCCGCGTGCAGGCCAGCGGTGCGACGCACTTGGCCGACGATTACGAGGGCACCGAGTCCGACCGGGCGAGCGCCCTGACCACGCGTGCCCTGCGGCTGTCGACCTACGCCGGCGACCTGACTTCCTGCGCCGCGCTCTGGCGCCGCGACTCGCTGACCTGACCCGTGGCCGGTCCGGCCCGGGCCGCGCGCCGCCCGGCCGGGCCGCGCGCGCCCTGCACCCCGGCCGCCCGCGCCCGCGAGGTGCAGCCCGGCCCGGACCACCCCCTGCCGGTGAGACGAAACCTGGCGGACGAGACAGTGGGAAATACCCATGGTCTCGGCCGCCAGAATTCGTTTCACCGCGGGGCACCGTCTCACGGCGGCGGCGGCGGCGGCGGCGGGACGCTGGGGGCTGCACGGACGGCGGATGCCACGAAGCGCGGAAGCGCGCGGCGCGGCGGACCCCAGGGGCGGCGGGAAAGCCGCAGACGCCGGGCCCGACCCAAAGAAAGTGCCGGGCCGCAGAACGCCTCTCGGCGCGAGGCCGCTCATAGCGGCGAAAGATGGAGCCCGGGGTTACTGCGGCCCGGCTGGTCAAGTGTAACCGAGACCGGCGCGGGGGCATTCCCCGGAATTCCTGCTGTGGGCACGCAAACCCCGCGCACACCGCGCGCACGCCCCCTCCGCCGCCATCCCGGCGCGTAGGCTCGCCCCATGGCCTGGTATTCCGCGCTCATGATCGACCCCGCCGCCGCAGACGACCCCCGCGACGACTTCGCGGCCACGTTCACGGCCATCGACCCGGCGGCGCCGGCGCTCAGCGTGGGTGAGCTCAGCACGCAGCGCGGCGACGGCATCTTCGAGTCGATCGGCGTGGTCGACCGGCATCCGCAAGAGGTCACCGCCCACCTCGAGCGGCTCGCCCACTCGGCCCGCATCTGCGATCTGCCCGCCCCGAACCTCGCGCAGTGGCGCCAGGCGATCGCCGAGGTCGCGGTCGCCTGCGGTCCGGGGGAGTCGGTGATCAAGCTCATCCTCAGCCGCGGTGTCGAGCACGGGCCTGCACCGACCGCGTGGGTCACGGCCGCAGCGGCATCCGATTTCACGGCCATCCGCCGTGACGGCGTGCGGGTCGTCACCCTGGACCGCGGCTACGCCATCGACGTGCCCTCACGCGCGCCGTGGCTGCTGCTGGGCGCGAAGACCCTCTCGTACGCGGTGAACATGGCCGCGATCCGCGAGGCCAAGCGCCGCGGCGCCGACGATGCCGTCTTCGTCACGTCCGACGGGTTCGTGCTCGAAGCGCCCACGGCCTCGCTCATCATCCGCCGCGGCGACACGTTCGTGACCCCCGCGGCGAACGGCGGCATTCTGCAGGGGACGACCCAGCTCAGCCTCTTCGCGCACCTCGAGCAGCAGGGGTTCGTCACCGCGTACGAGACGATTCCCCTCGATCAGCTCGCGACGGCGGATGCCGCGTGGCTGGTGTCGAGCGTGCGACTGGCCGCGCCCATCACCGCGGTCGACGGCACCCCGCTCGCGGTGGACGCCGAGCTGACGGCATCCGCCAATCGCTATCTGCTGAGCCCGCGCGACTGAGACCCCGGCAATACCCGCGCCGCCGCCGGAAAGCTCAGCCGAAGCGGCCCGAGACGTAGTCCTCGGTGGCCTTCTGCGACGGCGTGGTGAAGATGGTCGTGGTGTCGTCGTACTCGATGAGCTTGCCCGGCTTGCCGGTGCCCGCGATGTTGAAGAACGCGGTCTTGTCGGACACACGCGATGCCTGCTGCATGTTGTGCGTGACGATCACGATCGTGTAGTCCGACTTCAGCTCGTCGATGAGCTCCTCGATCGCGTACGTCGAGATGGGGTCCAGCGCCGAGCAGGGCTCGTCCATCAGAAGCACCTGCGGCGACACCGCGATCGCCCGTGCGATGCACAGACGCTGCTGCTGCCCGCCCGACAGGCCCGAGCCGGGACGGTCGAGACGGTCCTTGACCTCGTTCCAGAGGTTCGCGCCGCGCAGCGACTTCTCAACCAAGTCGTCGGCGTCGGACTTCGAGATGCGCTTGTTGTTGAGCTTCACCCCGGCCAGCACGTTCTCCTTGATCGACATCGTGGGGAACGGGTTGGGCCGCTGGAAGACCATGCCCACCTGCCGGCGCACGAGCACCGGGTCGACGCTCGGCCCGTAGAGGTCGTCGCCGTCGAGCAGCACCTTGCCTTCGACGCGCGCCCCGGGGATCACCTCGTGCATGCGGTTGAGGGTGCGCAGGAACGTCGACTTGCCGCAGCCGGACGGGCCGATGAAGGCCGTGACGCTGCGCGGCTCGATCTCGAGCGAGACGCCCTCGACGGCGAGGAAGTCGCCGTAGTACACGTTCAGGTCGTTGACTTCGATGCTCTTGGACAACTGGGGTTCCTTCAGGTCGGAAGAATCGGGGGATGCCGCGTCAGCGGCTCGTCTTGGGGGCGAACACCCGCGCGATGAGGCGCGCGAGCAGGTTCAGCGCCATCACGGCGACGATCAGCACGAGGGCGCCAGCCCAGGCGCGGTCGACGTACGCCGAACCCGGGATGCCCTGGTTCATGTACTGCGTGTAGACGAACACCGGCAGCGACGCCATGCGGCCTTCGAAGAGGTTGTAGTTCATCGACGTGGCCATGCCGGCGGTGATGAGCAGCGGTGCAGTCTCGCCGATCACGCGGGAGATCGACAGCATGATGCCGGTCGTGATTCCCGCGATGGAGGTGGGGAGCACCACCTTGACGATGGTCAGCCACTTCGGCACGCCCAGCGCGTAGGCCGCCTCGCGCAGTTCGTTGGGGACGAGGCGCAGCATCTCCTCGGTCGAGCGGACGACGACCGGGATCATCAGCACCGACAGCGCCACCGCGCCCATGATGCCCATCCGCACGCCCGGACCGAAGAACAGTGCGAAGAGGGCGAACGCGAACAGGCCGGCGACGATCGAGGGGATGCCGGTCATGACGTCCACGAGGAACGTGATGCCCCGGGCGAGACGCTTCCCGGCGCCGTACTCGATGAGGTAGATCGCGGTGAACAGGCCGATCGGAATCGAGATGGCCGCCGCCGCGAGGGTGATCAGGAGTGTGCCCACGATGGCGTGCAGCGCGCCGCCGCCCTCGCCGACGACGTTGCGCATCGAGTGGGTGAAGAACTCCGCAGACAG
>NZ_JANJFJ010000301.1:0-3159 GCF_024626565.1 Microbacterium sp. zg.Y909 | reverse complement strand
ATCCGCAACCACCCGCCCGACCGCGACCGCGACGTCACCGTCGACACCGACACCGGCGCGATCCGGGTCGTCACGTCGGCCGTCGACAACCGCGTCGGCATCCGCGCCGCCTGGTCGCACCCGGGCACGCGTCTCGCCTTCTGGTCGCACTTCACGACGCCCTTCGCCGGGTCGGCGTTCGTCATGCTGTGGGGCTTCCCCTTCCTCACCGCGGGGGAAGGCCTGTCACAGGGGCAGGCGGCGCTCGTGACGACCGTGTACGTCCTGGCCGGCATCCTGATCGGGCCGATCATGGGGTCGCTGTCGAGCCGGGTGCCGACGCTCCGTTCCCGGGGGCTGGTGCTGCCCTCCATCGCGGTGCAGGCCGTGGCCTGGCTGATCGTCATCGCCCAGCCCGGACCCGCTCCGCTGTGGATGCTGCTCGGTCTCGCCGTCGCCCTGGCGATGGGCGGGCCGGCGTCGATGGTGGCCTTCGACCACGCCCGTACCCACAACCCCTCCCACCGGCTCAGCACGGCGACGGGCATCACCAACTCGGGCGGGTTCCTCGCGGGCCTCATCGCGGTGTTCCTGATCGGGGTCGCCCTGGACCTGCAGGGCGCGGGCACTCCGGAGACCTACACGCTGGATGCCTTCCGGCTCGCCTTCCTCACGCAGGTGCCGCTGTGGGTGGTGGGGTCGATCTTCATCGCCGTGGAGCGCAAGCGCACCCGCATCCACATCGGACTGGACAGCCCGCGCGCGCCGCGTCGGCGCCGTCGTCAGGCCACGCGCGGCGCGTAGCGACCGGACTTCTCCGCGCGTGCGCGGGCCTTGGCCGCTTCGTCCTCACGATTCTTCGGCGGCGCGACCGCGACGAGGTCTGCCAGCAGATGCCGCGTCGCGTGCTCCACGTCGGCGACGGCACGCTCGAAGGCCTGCTGATTCGCTTTGGACGGGTTGGTGGTGCCGGCGATCTTGCGCACGTACTGCAGCGCGGCGGCATGGACCTCGTCGTCGGTGGCGGCGGGTTCGAAGTTGTGCAGGGTGTGGATGTTGCGGCACATGCGGTCACCGTACGCTCAGGATGCCGGTGCTTCCAGCCCTTACTGTCGGAACGTGGAAGAACCCGCCCCGAACGAACCCGACGGCACGGTGACCGTGTTCACCCACGACGGAGCGCAGCTGGTGGTCGAGGCCACCGGCGCGGGCGCGCGCACGTTCGTGCTCGTGCACGGCATCGGCATGGGCCGCGGCGCCTTCGGCGATCTCATCGCGCACCTCGAGCCGCACGGACGGGTGCTGGCCCTGGACCTGCCGGGATTCGGTGCGGCCGAGGAGCCGCCCCGCGTGCCGTCGATCGAGCGGCTGGCCGACCTCGTCGCGGCGTACCTGCGTCAGCACGAGCCGGCCGGGCGCGAACTCGTCGCCGTCGGACACTCGATGGGCACGCAGGTCGTCACGGAGCTCGCCGTGCGGCATCCTGCGCTGGTCGATCGCATCGTGCTGGTCGCCCCGACGGTGGATGCCGCCGCCCGAGGCGCCTTGCCCCAGCTCGGCCGCCTGGCGCTGGATCTGCTCATCGAGAGCCCCAAAGTGGTCTTTCTCGGCGCCCGCGAGTACGTGCGAGCGGGACCGCGCCTGCGGCGCAAGACCCGGGCGATGCTCGCGCACCGCCCGGAGCTGTCCTACCCCAAAGTCACGGTCCCGGCGCTGGTCATCCGCGGCGAGAACGACGTCGTGTGCCCCCGCGCGTGGTGCGCGCGGGTCGCGGCCGCCCTGCGCACGCGCGTGGTGGAGATCCCCGGGCACGGACACGAGACGATGATCCGCGACGCCGCCCCGGCCGCCCGTGCGATCCTCGCCGAGCTGGGAGTTCAGCCCGTCGAGACCTGACGCGCCAGCTCTGAGATCTCGTCGTCGGGCAGGTGGATGCCGGACTGCTCGAGGCGCTGGCGCAGCACCTCGACGATGCGCTCGTGCGGCTCGATGGACACATCCGAGCGCGTCTGCGCGACGATCCCCGCGACCTTGTCGACCTCGGGCGCGTTGTTCTGCGCCATCGCCGGGAGTCGCTGCTCCTGCTCGCCGGAAAGGTCGGCCTGCTGCGTCTCGCTGACGGTGAGCGTGCCGCGGTGCTCGTCCTGCCCGTAGTGCTCGCTGCCGTCGTCGGTCACGCCGATGCCGACCGCCGCGTGGGTCGGCTCGGGCGCAGGGGCCGCGGAGCCGTCGACCGGAGCGGGCACGCCGTCCGGCCCGTCGCCGGCCTGCGTGGCGGGGTCCGCCGCGTCGGGGCTGTCCGCCGCCGTCTCGCGGAGGGCTGCCTCGTCGACACCGCCCTTGTCGGGCAGATTGTCACCGGTGTTGTCGAACTCGTTCTCGCGCTCGGTCATGATTCCTCAATTCCCAGGTCGGGGTCGGCTCCTCGGGACGGTGCGGGCGACTCCACGTCGCCGACGTCCACGGGCGCATCGGACAGATCGGGCGATCCCACGGAATCGGCGTTGCGTTCCCGCGCCTCGACGTCATCGATCCCTTCCCAGCCCCCGGGCGGGTCGGCGTTGATCACTCCCTCGGGCAGCTCCTGGTCCGCGTGGTCGGTCATGGTGCGCTCCTCTCGTCGCTGTCCCCACTCTGACCTCCACCCGGTCCGGGCGCACGGGGTTGACGGATGCACGCGCCCCGCGTAGGGCGGCGGCCTCAGGCTGTGCGGGCGGTGCGCAGGATGCCGCGGTGCTCGGGATGCCCCTCGAACCAGTCGGCGACGTACCAGCAGGTGGGGATCACGGTGCGGTCACCGCGGGACTCGAGTTCGGCGACGGCGCGCGAAACCACCTCTGCCGCATAGCCGTGGCCGCGGTGGGTGGGCACCGTGTAGGCGCGGGTCATCGCGACCGTGCGCCCGTCGTCGCGGTAATCCAGCACGCTGACGAGGTCATCGCCACGCAGTAGCGCCCAACGGGAGGCATCCGGCTGATTCTCGAAGCGCAGGTCCTTCATGCCGCCAGGCTACGCCTCGCGTGGGACAGCGGGGCCGCCGACGCGGCGCGGCGACGGGCCACCCGACGTCCCTCACGCGTGTGCCGCGAGCGTCACCGCCGCGGTGCCGTCGCGACGAGCCCGGCGCGCCAACGCTCGACCGCGCGCTGGCCCGAAAGCCGCACGATCGGCCACCCCTCC
>NZ_JANJFJ010000300.1:0-2231 GCF_024626565.1 Microbacterium sp. zg.Y909 | reverse complement strand
CGGCGCGCGCCGCCATCGTCTCGCGCTGCACGGGGTGCTGCGTCCATGCCCAGCGGATGATGTTCTCGCCGGGGTCGCGTCGCAGCCACGACGACGGCCGTTCCCGATTGCCGTGCCAGAGCTCCTCGCGCAGGATGCCGCGACGCAGGGTGCGGCGGACGACCCGCGCCATCACGACGAGACGGGGGTGGTCGAGCCAGACCACGATGTCGGGCCCGTCGGGGCTTCCTGGTGCGAGCAGATCGCCGAGCCGGGTGTTCCAGTTGCCGTCGATCACCCAGCCGTCGGGATGGTCCGCGACGAAGCGCCTGACGCGCGCGTGGGCCTCGGTCAGATCGCGGTACTGCCAGCCGGCATCCCAGAAGACCGCGTCCAGCTCGAGTCGGGCGAGGCCGACGTCTGCGGCCACCTGCTGCGCCAGGCGGGTCTTTCCCGATCCCGAGGTGCCGACGATGCGGATACGACGAGGAACGGGACCGTCGTCTCTGTGCACCGCCCCAGGGTAGAGGACAGGCCTCAGCGGGGCGGGTTGAGCAATCTGTCACATTTCGTCACGCGAACGCTCCGGCATCCGAGCGGTTTGACACGGTTCGTCATTCGCGGTCATACTGACGCACATGACTGACAACGCACGCTCTCTGTCCGCCGTGGAGGCGAACGGGACTGCCGCCATGATTATGGCCGGCCGTGTTGCTGTCATGTGTTGCCGAATGTGTCGCTGACACGCTGACCCGCTGGGCTCCTGCCGCCGCTGATCTGAACGCCGCGGCCGAGTCCCCGAGCACCGCGATGATCGCCCACAAGGCGACACCGGTTGCTCCGTCACCGCCCTCTCCGGGCTTCGCAGCACACATCTGAACCCCCTTCCAGGCGCTACGCCCGGGTTCTTCTCGCAAGGACTGCTCCCATGTCGAACACCGCTCTGCTCACCCGTCCCGCCTCCACCACCCCGCGGCACCTCCGCGCCGTCGAGGATGTCGCCCCGGTCGCCCCGGCGGTTCCGGCCACCCCTGCGGCTCCGGCGGCTCCCGCCGCCCGGCCCCTCCCCGCCGGCACCGCGCCGCGCGGATTCGCCCTCTACGTCGGCATCGACGAGGTCAAAGCGGCACAGGACGGCGTATCGCTGTCTGCCCTCGTGGCGGCCCTGCGGCGCACGCTCGGCGAGCTCGCACCGCACGCCGAGACCTACGCCACCGTCGCCCTCGCCCCCGCCGGTGCGGGTGGCCGTGATGTGGACGTCGTGCGCCTGGCCCTCCACGAGCCCAGCGCCGTCGCCCGCACGCAGGAGGACGAGCCCGACGAAGATGCCGCGCCCGGCGGTGTGACCGTGGACATCTCCCGCAAGCGCGTGCTGATCGACGGCGCGTCGGCGGCGTTCACCTTCAAGGAGTTCGAGCTGCTGCAGTACCTGGTGCTGCGCGAAGGCCGCACGATCGAGCGCGCTGAGCTGGTCTCGTCGCTCTGGCAGGGAACGGGTGAGGACGAGACCCCCGGCGAACGGACGATCGACGTGCACGTGCGCCGGCTGCGCGCCAAGCTCGGCCGCTACGAGGACATCGTGCGCACGGTGCGCGGTGTCGGCTACCGGTTCGACCGGCACGCCGACGTCGTGATCCGCTACGGCCACGGCAGCCCCTCCCCCGACCGCTTCTGACCGCGCCGCGCGGCATCGCGCTCGCTTCACCTGTCGCGTGTTGTCGCTTCGGCGGCGTGGAACCCGCAGCACGCGTCAGGCGAGAAGACGCCAGCCTCACGATCGCCTTCATGTAAAGGGTACTTGTCTGTAAAGTACCTTTTACATAGAAGCGACGACACGGGACGCTTCGTCCGGTGGAGAGGTGGATGACATGGATGGCAGCACGACGACGAAGAGCCGTTGGGGGCGCGCGCGATTCGGCGGAGGTTCCGCGACACTGTGGGGCACGTCGCTGATGATCGGCGTGGTCGTCTCGGCCTGCGCGGGCGGGCTCTTCGTGGCGCTGAATCCCGATGAACGAGCCGGGCTCGCTTTCGCGGTCGTCATGGCGGGGACCCTGCCCGCCGCGGCCACACTGGGCTGGGGTCTGCTCGTGGACCGCACGACGATTGCGGGAGCAGTCGCGAAACCGGACGATTCCATCGAATCCGATTGGTATCAGAAGGCGGCCGGCGGCGCCTTCCATGATGTCCTCCTCATCGGCGGGCTCGGCGCAGCGGCATTCTCATTCGCACGGATCGAGGCATCCGTCGGC
>NZ_JANJFJ010000299.1:0-5447 GCF_024626565.1 Microbacterium sp. zg.Y909 | reverse complement strand
CGTTCCACGCCGCGAACGTCGTGGGGCCCTTCGCGAACGGCGAGGCGCTCGTCTTGGGGCGCCGCAGGAAGAGCTGCGACACGTCCCAGTCGCCGATGCGGTTGCGGTCGATCGCAACGTCTTCGATCACGGCGGTGCCGCTGCCGTCGCGCAGGTAGACCCGGCGTCCCAGCAGCTCGGCCATCACGCGCACCTCGCCGCCGCGCTGCTGGAACCGCCGCACGTTGATGAGGCCGGTCGTGATGACCTGGCCGGTCGCGATCGAAGTGACGCGCCCGATGGAGAGGAAGACGTGGCGCCGGCCGGGGATCTCGACCACCAGCCCGATCACGCGTGGCGGGTCGTCCTTGCGGAAGATGACCACGACATCGCGGACCTTGCCGAGACGGTCGCCGGCGGGGTCGAAGACCGCGCAGCCGACCAGCCGCGCGACGAAGACCCTCTGCGTGCTCACCCGACCCAGCGTAGTCGGCGTCGCGGGCCGCCCGCCCCGGGCCCGCCGCGACACCGCGTGCGAAGATGGGGGGATGAGCATGATGGGGCCGTTCGGCTCGGGGCGCAACGCGGTCGGCGATACGGTGGCGAGCTTCACCACGTACGAGGCCGCCCAGAAGGCCGTCTCGGCGATGATCGCGGCAGACGTGCCGGCGCGTGACATCGCGATCGTCGGGCAGGACCTGCGGTCCATCGAGAAGGTGACGGGCCGGCTCGGCTACGCCACCGCCGCCCGGCAGGGCGCCATAAACGGACTGCTGCTGGGACTGCTCTTCGCCGCGATCTTCGTGCTCGGCACACCCGAGGTGCCGATCCAGCTGTTCGTCGGGGTGCTCTTCGTCGGCATCGCCGTGGGCATGCTGATGAGCATCATCACCTATTCGCTCATCCGCCGACGCCGGGACTACGCCTCGATCACCCAGGTCGTCGCCGACCGTTACGACGTGACGGTGTTGCCGGCGAGCGTGCACAAGGCCCGCCAGGCGCTGGGACGCGTCGATGCGCCGGTGGCCTCGCCCGTAGACCCCGGCGCGACGCCCGCGCCGGGCCAGGCGCCCGCGCCGCGTCCCCCGCTGGACGACCCGAACGAGCCGCCCCGGTACGGTGAGCGAATCGTGCCACCCACTCCGGCCGCGCCGCAGGGCGACGACGCCGCCGGCGAGGGCTCCCCGCGGACATGATCGACGGACTCACCGTCGCGCTTCCCGCCGGTGAGGTGACGGTCTCCGCCGCATTCGAGGCGCCCGAGGACGCCTGGGCGACGATGGCGGTCGCTCACGGTGCCGGTGCCGGATACTCGCACCCGTTCCTCGTCGGTTTCGCGCGCGGCATGCGTGCCGCGGGCGTCGCGACCCTGCGTTTCAACTTTCCGTACGTGCAGGCGGGCCGTCGCATGCCGGGGCCGGCCGCACACGCGGTGGCCACCTGGCGGGCGGCCGAGGCGGCACTGCGCGCCGAGGCGCCGGGGCTGGCGATGTGGGCGGCGGGCAAGTCGTACGGCGGCCGCATGGCGTCGATGGCTGCGGCGGAGGGCCTCATCTCGCCCGCGGGACTGGTGTACCTCGGCTACCCCCTGCATCCCCCCGGCCGCCCCGATAAGCCGCGGGTCGCGCATCTGCCCGACGTCGGGCCGCCGCAGCTGTTCGTCGAGGGGACGAACGACCCGTTCGTCGACCCGCACGAGCAGCTCGCCGATGCGGTCGCATCGTGCCGGGATGCCGCGGTGCACTGGATCGACGGGGGAAACCACTCGTTCGAGGTGAAGGGGCGCAAGCGCCCCGCGGACGACGTGGGAGAGAGTCTGGCGCCGATCGTCGCCGCGTGGATGCGCGCGCACTCCTGACGGTGCCGGCGGGACACCGCGCACCTCTTCACGGTGCGCTGCCTTGCGTCGTCGGGAGCGCGGCCGGGAGTCCTCGCTCAGCCGCAACCCTGTGCTGGCTACGCACCAGCTTGATCGACACGGCCTAAAACGGTGGCGGAGCCCCGCTGGCGGCCGACACGGTGAACTCGAGGGTGCGGGGCGGCACGTCGGTGTGCACCCGGCCGGTGGGACTGGTCCACACGAGCACTCCACCGCCGTGCTGCACCACGGTCCACGCGGTGTTGTGCTTGAGGGTGTGGTGCCGCTTGCAGAGGTGTGCCAGGTTGCAGGCGCGGGTGGGGCCGCCGTGGGCGTGGTCGATGGTGTGGTCGATGTCGCAGTGCCAGACGCTGGTGCGGCAGCCGGGGAACCGGCAGTGCTCGTCGCGGGCGCGGAGAAGGCGGCGTTGGGCCTGGGCGGGCCGGTAGTTGTCGGTGTGTTCCACGGCCCCGGTGTGGGGGTTCAGGTGCAGCCGGTCCCAGGTGGGAGCGAGGGAAGCGAGGTGGCGGGCGGTGTCGGGGTCGACCGGCCCGTGTCCGCGGAACGTGGCCGGGATGTTCTGGCCGGTGAGGGTGGCGGCGGGGATGGTGACCTCGATGTGGGCGATGAGCGCGTCGGTCTCGCAGAGGGTCGCGTCGGAGGCTTCGGCGGTGGCGTGTCCGGTGAGCAGCAGGTCGGAGAACACGTCCGCGCGCCGCTGATCCATCGTCCGGCAGTCTGCGGCAGCGGGCGGTTCTGACGTGTCGTCCGCTACGTCGCCCACCTTGGCCGCCTCGCCTGCGGTACGGTCGCGGAGCGCGCGGGCGTATTGGGTGAGACGGTCGCGGATGCCGTACGCGAGGGGTGCCGGCAGCAGGGCGACCAGTTCCGCCATCCCGTCGTCCAGGTCCCGCACCCACACGCGCCGAGTCTCCGCCGCGGTGGCGTGCCGTTCCGTGAGCGGGACGGGGTCGATGCGGTGCGCGAGGGTGGTGATGACCGGCTTCGCCCGCCCCGCCGTTTCCCGCTCCGCCACGGCCAGCGCGGCCTGCTCGAACACCGCCCGCACATCGGGGTCGGTGATCCGCGCCCCGGCGTCGTCGATGACCCGGACGTGGGCGATGTCGATCCGCCCCTCCGCCAACGCCGTCACGGTGGCGGGGAACCGTTCGCGCAGCAGGGTGGCGTGGTGGATGCGGTTCTGCATGCCCCGGTCGGACTGGCGCAGCGCCGCGCCCAGTTCCGCCGCGACGGACCGCAACGGCATCTCCCGCTCCCGTTGCGCGGCGATCGGGATCTGCGCGGTCTGCGCCGCCGCGATCGCCCCCGCCCGCGCCAGCAGTCCCAACTGCCAGGCTTGGATCGCGGCCAGCTGACGGTCGGCATCCACCATCTCGGCCACCACATCCGTCAACGACGACACGTCATCCGTCAACGACAACACGTCGTCGCGAGTGGTGGTAGGGGAGCTGTTCATGCCCCTTACTCTGCCGAGGGCCACCGACATTGACGGAAGGCAAATCCCAGGTCACCCGCTGATTGTGGATAACCCGCACCACGCGCGTCCTGGGGAGGAAACGACGGCTGGCGCCGCCCCCGCGACTCACCGCCCCCCCCGCGACTCACCGCCCCGCCGCGTACCCCTGCATCCCACGCGGATTGGCCGCTGCCCACAGCACGCCGCGACTGCGGTCGATGCCGACGGCGCTCAGGCGGCCGAGACTCCACGGGCCGCTCACGGTGACATCGTGCCCCCGCGCCCTCAGCTCCTCGATGACGTCGTCGCCCAATCGGTCCTCGGCGACCACGCCGGCCGGCGTCCGCGTGCGCGGCCAGAACGAATCCACCAGGGCCGTGGTGTGCAGCGTCGCCGCATCGATCGCCTGTTGCGGCGTGTACCCGCCCACCAGCATCCGCAGCAGCATCGGCAGCTGCCACTGCTCCTGCTGGTCTCCGCCCGGCGTGCCGAGCGCCATCACGGGTGCGCCGTCGCGTGACACGAGCGTCGGGGTGAGCGTGGTGCGCGGCCGCGTGCCCGGCCGCAGCGCGGCGGGGGATGCCTCGTCGAGCCAGGTCATCTGCAAGCGGGTGCCGAGGCAGAATCCGAGTTCGGGGACGGTCGGCGACGACTGCAGCCATCCGCCCGACGGCGTGACCGCGACGAGGTTGCCCCAGCGGTCGACGACGTCGATGTGGCAGGTGTCGCCCCGGGTCGCGCCCGTCTTCGCGACGGTCGGCTCACCCACGCCGGCCGGTGTGCCGTCACCGGCCGGTTCCTGATTCAGCGGCGGATAAAACGGCGCGATGCCCGGCAACGCGCCCGGCCGCCATTCTCGCGATGCCCGCTCGCCGATCTCCGCACGACGCGACGCGACGTACTCCTCCGACAGCAGGCCGGCGACGAGCGCCGGGTGCGCTGCATCGCCGAAGTAGGCGTCGCGGTCGGCCAGCGCCAGCTTCAGCGCCTCGATGATCGTATGGGCGCCCCGAGCGGTCGCCGGGTCCAGCGCCTCGTTCTCGAAGCCGTCGAGGATCCGCAGGGCCTCGAGCAGCGCCGGGCCCTGCGTCCACGCCCCCGCCTTGGCCACCACGTAGCCTCGGAAACCGGCGGTGACCGCCGGCTCGTAGCCGGCGTCGAAGGCAGCGAAGTCCTCCGGCGTGATTACGCCCGCGTGATCCCTGCCCGAGGAGTGCCGGTGGGGCTGCGCGAGAAAGTCGGATGCCGCCTGCGCGACGAGCCCTGTCTTCCACTCCTGCCGCGCGGCGTCGATGCGTGCGCCGCGGTCGGCGGCGCCGTCGCCGGCGGCGGCGAGCCGCTCGAGGACGGCTGCGTATGCCGGGTTGCGCACGAGCGCGCCGGCTGCGGGGACCTCGCCTCCCGGCATCCACAGGGCCGCGGAGCTCGGCCACGCCTCGCGGAACAGCTCCGCCACCCGTGCGATGGTGGCCGCCGCAGCGGGCAGCAGGGGGTGCCCGTCGCGGGCGTAGCCGATTGCGAACGACAGCACGTCGCCCAGTTCCCACGTGCCATGGTCGCGCAGCAGCAGGAGCCAGGCGTCCACGGCCCCGGGCACCGCGGCGGCGAGCCCTCCGGCGCCGGGCACGAGATCGAGCCCTTCGCCCCTGAAGTGGGCGATGGTCGCCCCCGCCGGCGCCGGCCCCTGCCCCATGAGGACGGTCGGCTCGACCGCTCCCGCCGACTGGAAGATGCCGACGAGGTCACCGCCGGGGCCATTGAGGTGCGGCTCGACGATGTGCAGCACGAAACCGCCCGCTACCGCGGCGTCGAAGGCGTTGCCGCCGCGCTCGAGCACTGCCTGGGCCACGGCTGTCGCCGTGGCGTGCGTGGACGCCGCCATGCCGAAGGTGCCCTCGAGGGTGGGGCGCGTGGTGAACCCGGACGGCGGCGTGAACCTCACGCGCTCGCGCCTGCGATCCAGGCCTCGACCTCGTCGGCGGTGCGCGGGATGGCAGCGGAGAGGTTCACGGGGCCGTCCTCGGTCATGAGGATGTCGTCCTCGATGCGCACGCCGATGCCGCGGTACTCCTCAGGCACGGTGACGTCGTCGATCTGGAAGTACAGACCCGGCTCGATCGTGAACACCATGCC
>NZ_JANJFJ010000298.1:0-5452 GCF_024626565.1 Microbacterium sp. zg.Y909 | reverse complement strand
GTCATCTCGTCGCTCCTGGCCCGAGTGATCGGCTCGCTGTGAACGACATCACGCGGGCCGCCCGCCGCTGGCTCGCCCAGGACCCCGACCCCGTCACCCGCGCCGAGCTGGAAGAGCTGCTCGCACGCGAGGCCGAAGGCGACGAGGCGGCATCGGCCGACCTGACCGACCGGTTCGGCGCGCGCCTGGCCTTCGGCACCGCGGGGCTGCGGGGGCGGCTCGGCGCGGGCAGCAACCGGATGAACCGGGTGCTGGTCATGCAGGCCGCCGCCGGACTCGCGGCGTTCCTGCTGGAGCGCCCGGGCCCCGATGGCCCGCCCACCGTCGTGATCGGCTACGACGGCCGTCGCAACTCCGACGTTTTCGCCCGAGACAGCGCCGAGGTGTTCGCCGGGGCGGGGCTGCGCGCGATCCTCCTCCCCCGGCTGCTGCCCACCCCGGTGCTGGCCTTCGCCGTCCGCCACCTCGGTGCCGACGCGGGCGTCATGGTCACCGCCAGCCACAACCCGCCCGACGACAACGGCTACAAGGTCTACCTCGGCGGCCCCGACGACGGCGCGCAGATCGTGCCCCCGGTCGACGCCGATATCGCCGCGCACATCCAGCGCGTGGCGGATGCCGGCGACGTCGGATCCCTCCCCCGCTCGAGCGACTACGAAGTCGCCGGCGAAGAGCTCGTCGAGGCGTACGTCGACGCGACCGCCGCCGTGGCCCCCGCCCCGGCGGGTGCCGACGGCATGACCTGGGTCTACACCGCGATGCACGGCGTGGGCTGGGAGACGCTCTCGCGCATCCTCGAGCGCGCCGGCTACCCCGCCCCCGCCCTGGTGACGGCGCAGACGCAGCCCGACGGCACCTTCCCCACCGTTACCTTCCCCAACCCCGAGGAGCCGGGCGCCATGGACCTGGCGTTCCAGACCGCGCGCGAGGCCGGCGCGGAGTTCATCCTCGCCAACGACCCCGACGCCGACCGGCTGGCCGTCGCCGTCGCCGACCCGGGCGCACCCGGCGGGTGGCGCAAACTCACTGGCAACGAGGTCGGCCTGCTGCTCGGTTGGCGGGCCGCGAAGCGGGTTGCCGACGCCGGACTCGGAGCCGAGGCTTCGCTCGCGTGCTCGCTCGTGTCGTCCCCGGGTTTGGCCGTCGTCGCCGAGCGCTACGGACTGTCGTCGTATGCGACGCTGACCGGCTTCAAGTGGATCTCGCGCGCACCCGGCATCGTCTACGGGTTCGAAGAGGCCCTCGGATACCTCGTCAACCCCGAGACCGTGCGCGACAAGGACGGCATCTCCGCCGCGATCGCCATGCTGGGGCTCATGACCGAGGCGCGCGCCTCCGGTGCTGACGCGAACAGTCTGCTCACCCGGTTCCAGGACGAGTTCGGGTTCTTCGACAGCGGCCAGGTGTCGCTGCGCGTGGACGACCTGTCGGTCATCGGCCGCATCATGGCGTCGCTGCGCACCGCGCCCCCGCAGGCGGTCGGCGGTGTCGCCGTCGAGCGGATCGATGACCTGCTCGACGGCGTCGACGGGCTTCCGCCGGGCGACGTGCTGCGACTCTGGCTTGCCGACGGATCGCGCGTGATCGTGCGGCCGAGCGGCACGGAGCCCAAGGTCAAGGTCTATCTCGACGTGCGCGGGGACTCCGCCGCCGATGCGCGCGCGCGACTTCAGGCGCTCGAGACCGGCGCCACGGAGCTGCTCGCCGGCGGTTGAAAGCGGCGCGCATGCGCGAACACGACGCGACCACGCCGGGCGCAGACGCGAGCCGCAGAACATCCCCCGCCTCGCGGTGCGGCTCGTCCGCTGCGCCCGGTAGCCTCGTGCTGTGCTGCTGAGCGACGCCACCATCCTGGAGAACGCCCACACACGACTCGAGCCGCTGGGGCCGCAGCATGCGTCCGACCTCGCCGTGGCATCCGTCGGGCTGGAGCGCGCCTGGTACACCTCGGTGCCTGCGCCGGCGGGCGTGCCGCAAGAGATCGCCCGCCGCTTGGCCATGCGCGACGCCGGGACCATGAACCCGTGGGCGGTGCTCCGCGATGGGGTCGCCGTGGGGATGACCAGCTTCTGCGGCATCGACCAGCCGAACCGGCACGTCGAGATCGGCTACACCTGGCTCGCGCTGTCCGCGCAGCGCACCGCGGTGAACACCGCGGCGAAGCTGCTGCTGCTGGGGCACGCGTTCGACGCGTGCGACGCGATCGCCGTGGAGCTTCGCACCCACTGGCACAACCGTCAGTCGCGGGAGGCCATCGCCAGGCTCGGCGCGAAGCAGGACGGCGTGCTGCGCAACCACCGCTTGGGGCCTGACGGCACCCTGCGCGACACCGTGGTGTTCTCGATCCTGCCGCACGAGTGGCCCGCCGTCCGGCTCGGGCTCGAGGAGCGGCTGCGCGGCGGCTGACCCCCGCCGCCGGCCGCGCCGCGGCTCGTCGCCCGATACGCGCCCCGAGCCGCGGGGTTTTCGGGGTTCGTCGCCCGATACGCGCCCCGAGCCCGCGGTTTTCGGGGTTCATCGCCCGATACGCGCCCCGAGCCCGGGGTTTTCGGGGTTCGTCGCCCGATACGCGCCCCGAGCCCGGGCGGCGCCTCCTCCACACGCCCCGCGGAGCGGCGTGTCCTCCCCGATTGTCGAGTCACCGTCCCGGACGGATGCCGCGAGCGGCGATCGTCCGAAGATGACCGAGGAAATCCGACTGCTGACACTCGATCACCTGCGGCAGCGCGGCATGACCAGCCGTCAGATCGCGGCATCCGCGGCGGGCGGAAGTCTCGTGCGCCTGCGTCGCGGCATCTACGCGAGTACGAGCGCCTGGCGAGCGGTGTATCCCGAGCAACGCATCGTCGCCCGCGCTCACGCGCTCGCGGCGGTGTCGGTCACGCGGCCCGTCTTCGCGTATGCGACGGCTCTGGCGCTGCAGGGTCAGCCGCTGTACCGCGCGCGCGACGACCGGCTGCACGTCATCGCGGATGCCGGCCGGCCCGGCGCCGCGCATGGGGTGGTGCGGCATCGCGGAGAGACCACCGGCGACGTAGTCGAGATCGACGGGCTGCTGTGCACCGGCCTCGCCCGTTCGGTCGCGGACATGGCCCGCACGGCGACCTTCGAGCAGGCGGCGACCTCGGCGGACGCGGCGCTGCACACCCTGTTCGCGCCGCGCGACGGCGTCTATGACCTCGACGGCGCGGAGGGATTCCGAGAGAACGTGCGCCGGATCGTCCACGCCAGCGCACACGGGGTGAACCGGGCGGAGCGGGTGCTCGAGTTCGCCGATGGCAGGGCACATCTGCCCGGCGAAACGATCAGTCGCATCCGCCTGCGTGAGGTGGGGTTCCGTCGCATCCGCCTGCAGGTCGCCGTCCCCTCACCCACGGGCGGCTCCTACTACATCGACTTCGGGATCGACGACGCCGACGCCTACGGCGAGTTCGACGGCTCGATCAAGTACACCGATGGGCGGATGCTGGACGGTCGCACTCGCGCCGACGTCTTCGACGCAGAGAAGCAACGCGAGGACTGGATCCGGGGCACAATGCAACATCGCTACGGCCGATGGGGGTGGCCGCACGTGTCCACCGCTGCCACCTTGGCGGAGCGGCTGGGCGCGTTCGGCATCCGTCCCCCGCGGTGACCATCGCCCGATACGCGCCCCAAACCCGGGGTTTCCCAGTTCGTCGCCCGATAGGCGCCCCAAACCCGGGGGTTCCCGAACCTATCGCCCGATACGCGCCCCAAACCCCGGGCTTCCCGGGCCCATCGCCCGATACGCGCCCCAAACCCCGGGGTTCCCGGGTTCGTCGCCCGATACGCGCCCCGAACCCCGGGTTTCCCCAGTCCGTCGCCCGATACGCGCCCCAAACGGTGAAGCGCCCGACGGGCGGACGGACGGACGGACGGACGGGCGGGCGGGCGGGCGGGCGCGGGTCTCAGCCGTCGACGACGGCGACCAGCTCGTCGAGGAACGCGGCGAAGTCGGTGCCGCGTCGCACGATGCGCTGCACGCTGTCGCGCTCGCTGAACACCTCGACGAACTGCTCGAACACCGTCTGGAACGCCGCGCGGTCGTTCTCGGAGAAGGCGGTGAAGGCGACGACCTGCACGCGCCCCTCGCCCCACGAGACCGACGGCTCGGCGATGCCGATCGCGATCGCGGTGCGCGTGGCCGTCATCCCGATCGCGTGCGGCACGGCGAGGGCGTCGGTGAACGCGGTGGACGAGAGGTTCTCGCGCTCGATCGTGCGCTGCACGTACCCCTCGTCGATGATCCCCTGTTCCACGAGCAGGCCGCCCAGTCGCCGGATCACGGCTTCTTCGCCGCCCTCGCCGTCGAGACCGCGCACGAAGGCCGCAGGCGAGAAGTAGCGTTCCAATTCGGCTCGGAGCCTGGCCAGCCGGCGTCCGCGGCGCACCCGCCCGGCCGCCGCCTGCACGCGCTCGATATCGGATTCGGTGAGGAACGGCTGGATGCGCACGATCCGCTCCCCCGGCGCCGGAGGGTCGATCGTGGTGAGCACCAGATCCGTCGGGATGCCGGACCAGTCCGGGTCCACGCGCGTCTCGACTCCCACGACCTCCACGGCCTGGCCGAGTGAGCGCGAGACGCTGGAGCGCAAGAGCTCGTGCAGCTCGTAGTAGCCGGGGCAGACGATCGTGGCGGTGAGCAGCTGGTCGGCGCGCCGGCTGCGCTCCAGCCGCCCGCCGACGTGCATCGCGATGTAGGCGATCTCGTCGTCCATGAGCGGGATGTCGAGGCGGTCGGCCAGTCGGCTGGCCATGAAGACGGCGACGTCGAAGATCATCGGGTACGTGGACTTCAGCGACCGGGTGAGTGGGTTGCGGGACCACGCCTGGGCGCGGGCGCGCTGCAGCAGGTTCTGCACGTGCAGCGCCAGACGCAGTACGAAGTCCTCGTGCGCGATGTCGACGAGGAACTCCGACGCCGCCGACTCGACGACCTCGCGCACCACCCGCTCCACCTCGGGGTCGAGGCGGTCGCGCGCTCGGTCGACCGGCCCGGCGCCCGGGGCGACCACGCGGGTGAGCACCAGCGTGGCCAGATGGCTGCGATCCCCCGCGCCCAGCCGCACCCCGAGGTGCTCTTGGCTCAGCCGGTCGATGATGGCCCCGATCTCGGCCCGAGCAGGGTCCTCTTCCGGCGCCTCTTCCAGCCCGCGGTCCCGCAAGACCCGGTCCGCGGCGATGGCGATGTGCATGACGACGTCGGCGATGCCCAGCTCGTTCACGAAGTAGCCCAGCTCCCCGAGGCCGGCCACGAGCTCCGCCTTGAAGGGACCGAAGGCCTGGGCTCCGATGGAGCGCAGCCCGAGGGTGCGCCGCAGTGCCTCGAGGTCGAACGAGCCGGCATCCATCTCGTCGTGAGCCAGCTTGCTGAGAAGTCGTCGCTGCGCGGCCTCGGTGCCTCGCAGGCTCACGCGATACCCCGAGCGCT
>NZ_JANJFJ010000297.1:0-5454 GCF_024626565.1 Microbacterium sp. zg.Y909 | reverse complement strand
TGCGAGTCGTAGACCTTCGGCGAGATCGTGCGCCAGGAGTAGGTCGCCTCCACCTGGATGCCGGCACGGCGCCAGAACTCCGCCTGACCGAGCGCGATCACCGAGTCGCCGATGTTCTCGTAGTCGGGAAAGTCGGTCAGCACCAGCGACTCCACGCCGCGGTGCAGCTGCGTGAGCGCGTCGAAGGAGCGACGCTGCATCTCGTCGATGAAGTGCCCGCCGGTGTGCGGGCGGGGTTCACGGGTGTTCTCGGTGGGCAGGGTCACGGGGAGTCCTCCAGGACGTGGCCGGTGCGGGACCGGATGGGAAGAGCCGACCTCAGCCGGGCGCGCGAGGTCTTGTCGAAAGCGAGGAAGTAGTAGAGCGCGAGCGCTGCCGCGACCCAGACGGCCGCGAGGGCCACGATGAGCGGGAGCGGGGGGCCAGTCAGGCTCGCCGCGTACAGCAGAGCCGCCAGGGGGGCGACGGTCGCGAACGGCAGCACCAGGCAGCGCACGGCGAAGTCCCGCAGCGGAATGTGCAGGCGCCGCAGTGCGATCGCGATGTACACGGGTTCGAGGAACAGGATCGGAAGGGCGAGCCCGAGGGCGATACCGGGGAGCCCGAGTGATCCGCCCAGCGCTGTGGCCAGGAGCGTCCCCGAGACGGCCCAGATCGTGTGCAGCACGGCATAGCCGCGCAGAGACCCCTGCGCGGTGAGGATGGGAACCGCCAGCAGGTGATTGTTGTTCGCGAACATCGACAGCACCAGGATCTGCGCGACCAGCGCGGCGCCTGGCCCGGCATCGCCGAGCCAGACGTTCATGATCTGCGGCATGAAGATCACGATCGGCACGAGCACGAGGGTCATCAGCATGTTCGCCAGGCTCGTGCCGCGCAGGTACATCTGCCCGATCGGGGCCCCTTCGGCACCGCCGTGGCGCATCGAGGCGGTCGGGAGCAGGGCGACGGCGAGTGAGCCGGTCACCTCCTTCACCAGCAGGTAGATGCGCTGGCCGGCGGCATACACCGCGGTGAAGCCGATGGGGAGGAGGAGGGCTGTCAGGATGCCGCCCACCTGCATGATCACCACGCTGGCGATCCCGAGCACCATCAGCTGCGAGCTCACACGGAAGAGCTCCCGGAAGACGTCCCAGCGGAAGTCGGCGAACCGCGCGGTGACCTCCGGAGCCCGGCGGCGCCGCACCACGTAGGTGGCGATGCCGAAGCCCAGGATGCCGAGCACGTCGACGACCGCGACTGCCACGATGCCGAGGTCGGCCCAGCACACGATCACGGTGAAGACGACGCGGAACGCGGCGAGCCCGATGAGCAGGTAGTTCACTTCGGCGAGGCGGCCGATGCCGGCGAGGATCTGCCGGTTCGCGGAGAACACCAACAGGAGGAAGACATTGCCGACGCCCAGGATCGCCAGCGCCCACGCCGTGGACCCGAGCTCGTCGCTGAAGTCCGCGTTCGGCACCGTCAGGGCGAAGGCCACCGCGGTCGCGGTCGCCAGGACGAGGGCGGCGGCGATGTAGAACACGTTGCTGGCCGAGGCGACGCTGCGCATGCGGGCGACGTCGCCCGAGGGCCGCGCGACGCCGATGAAGCGCGTCGTGGCATCCCCGATCCCCAGATCCTGCTGGAACAGCGCACCGAGGGCGACGGTGAGCATGTACAGCCCGTACGACTCGGCACCGAAAGCCCCCAGCACCACGGGGAGCAGCACCACGTACGCGATCATCGAGGAGAAGCGCGCGAGGTAGGTCGTGATGACCGCCCCGGTGATGCCTCCCCCCGGCGCGGCCGACGCCCTGTGACGCCGCGTCGTCTCGGTTGCGCTGCCCATCTCAGCCCTGCGGCGTGACGCCGAGGTTCAGGCGGTACACGAGCGTCTCGTCGGACTCGTGGGCGAGCTCCCAGCGGGGGTCGTCCTCGAGGATGTTCTCGAACCGTCCCAGCGCGCCGTCGGGGAGGGTGCCGTAGTAGGTGCTGTAATCGCGCATCTGCTGCGTGATGACCACGAGGGCCGGTCGCTGCTCCCAGACGAGGCTGTCGGTGAGGCGGGTGACGCGGCGCGGGTCGGCGAACTGCTCGTTCTCCCACCCTGGCCACGACGTCAGCCACATGTCGATGCCGGAGTCGAACTGCTGGTTGGCCTGCACGAAGTCCACGTACTCCGCGACGAGGCGACCGGGGGCCCCCGGTGCGACGCCGATGGTGAGGGTGGCGGGATCCTCGTTCTGCAGGATGTCGGTGGTCAGGCGCACCGATTCGGGGGTGACCAGGTTCGCGAACCACCCGCCGTAGTAGGCCTGCATCGACAGCAGGCCGGCGATCGACGCGATGACGGCGGCGCCCGCCTGCGCGGTGCGGCGGGCGCGGGCGGCCTCTCCGCGCAGCATGCGGGTCAGACCCGGCGCGAGGATCAGCATGCAGCCGGGGATGGAATACAGGAACACCCGGAAGAGCGCTTCGCCGCCGTAGCCCTGGGCTACCAGGATCAGACCGGGGGAGAAGGCGACGACCGCCGGCACGAGCGCGTCGCGCCACTGGTCGCGGCGGCGCACCAGGCGCACCACGGTGACGATCCCGGCCGACACCCACAGCAGCAGGGTCACCGCTCGCGCGGACCATGAGCTGACCACCTGTCCCAGGCTCGGGTTTCCCAGGGTCTCGTTGCGTGCCGAGGGGGTCAGGATGTTGCTGAGGAAGTCGAAGTTCAGCAGGCGACCGAATTGGCTGAGCACGTTCAGGTGCAGCAGCATGTAGCCGATCGCGATCGCCGCGAAGACGAGGAAGATGTACTTCGGCTTCACCCGCCCGAGCAGGGTCAGCACGAACAACGCGGCGAGCAGCCAGTACGGCGTCAGCTGGTGGGTGACCACGATGGCCGCGAAGATCGGCACAGCCACCCAGGCCGCGGCCTTCGTCGTGCCCGATGCCAGCAGGAGGGCCATCACCACGATGGCGAGGGCGAAGCCGATCGCCTGCGGGGAGAGGTAATCCTGCGCGACCCAGTTGGCGGTGTGGGCGCCGAACGCCGCGACGAGGGCCGTGGGCGTGCCCATGCCGTAGGTGCGGGCGAGGAAGAACACCGCGGCGGTCACCGCCAGCTGGGAGCCGACGGTGAACCACTGCGCGACGGAGATCGTCTCGACGCCGGTGACGGTGTTCAGCCACGCGATGAAGGAGAAGGCCCCTGGCCAGTTGTGGTAGATGTCCACGTCCACGTCGACCACGCCGAAACGCTGGATGTAGTCCGTGGGGCCGAAGTGCTTGTACGTCCACGAATAGAGGGGGGCATCGGTGGAGACGGCGGTGGGCAGCCGCATCATGAGGACGGTCGACACCAGCGCGGCGCCGGCCGTGCGGTGAGTGCGCAGCGCGATGGCGAGGCAGAACGCGACCGTTGCCAGGACGATCGACACCGGGAAGAGCGGTCCAGAGGCGGCGAGCAGCCCGAAGAGGTTCCACGGTGCGTCGCGAAGGCCGGGCAGTGCCACCGCCCAGCAGATGGCGGCGGCGACCAGGACGATCGCAGGGACCAGCCACGGGCGAGAAGCGCTCGACGGCTCGACGGGCGGTGCCGACGCGTGCGTGCGGGGTGCGGTGAGGGTCATGCCGTCCTCCTGATGCCGAAGGTGACTGCGGCGCCCAGGCAGGTGGCCCCCGCCAGGATGAACAGCCACGCCACGGGGTTCCAAAGCTGCGCGTACACGACGGCCGTGGTCAGCAGCAGCATCGTCGAGACCCCGATGGCCGGGACGACGATGGGCGCGAAGCGGGGTGGGAGCACCACCCAGGCGCGCACCAGCGCGCCGGGACCGAGCAGGATGAACACCGCGACGAACAGCAGCGACAGCCCGGTCGGCAGCGGCAGCAGCGCCAGCAGACCGCTGAACCCGCCCACTGCCGCCAGCCCCGACCAGCAGCGACGTTCCATCGCCGGCCCGCGTGAGGCGGGACCGGCGAGGGTGCCGGCGTCACGCTGGGTGCGACGCTCCGCGAAGTAGGCGGCAGGGCCGCCGACGATGCTCCGCAGCTCCACGCGGCCTACCTTCTTCGCCGCGACCGAGAGGGTCGACGAGGCGGGGGAGTCGTCCACGGTCGACATGGGCTTGTGCAGCAGACGCGCCAGCGCGCGGGGCGAGCGGGCCACCGCAGCTCCCAGCATGCGCGGGTCGAGTGCGACGGTGGTGGCCCAGGCGCCGAATCCGCGGCCGTAGCCCACGGCCTGGGCGGTCAGGGCGGCCAGGTCGTCCCGGTGGCGGTGCCACACCAGTGCCGCGGGCTCCACCGCGATCGCCTGGCCGTCATAGAGAACGCGCAGGAACATGTCGAGGTCCTCACCGCCCTGAGTGCGGGTGCCGGCACCCAGGGCGGTGTCGAAGCCGCCGAGCTCCAGCATGTGCGCCCGACGGACGGCGAAGTTCGCGCCCGTGCCGAACTCGCCCACGCAGAAGGGGAACATGGGCAGATCCGACGGTGGGTCGTCCAGGCGGAACACTCGCGCGGCGGTGAGCTTGGACCAGCTGACGCGGGCGTCGAAGTACGCCTGCACCTCGTTGCGCAGCTCGCCGGTCGGCACCACGCCCGTCACACAGGCGACGTCGGGACCGCGTGAGAATCCGGCGGCGATCGCCCACAGCCACTGCGTGTCGACGCTGACGTCGTCGTCGGTGAACGCGACGATCGCCGACTGCGCGGCGCGGAGCCCGGCGTTGCGGGCATGGGAGAGCCCGGCGGCATCCTCGCGCACGTAGCGGAAGTCCGGGAACTGCGACGCCAGCAGATCGCGGGTCTCGCCGGTCGCGGGCGCGTTGTCGACCACGACCACTTCGTACGAGGGGTACTCCAGCGCCCGGATGGCCTCGAGGGACTCCCGCAGCATGTCGGCGCGGTCACGGGTGCAGACGACCACCGTGATGGGGGTCGGCTCCGGGCGGGATGCCGCAGGGACCGAGGGCAGTGCAGCGATCGCCTCCTGCAGGGCGTGCGGGTCGAGCGTGCCCTCCGCGACGGGGAGGGTGACGTAGCCGCGCACCGATCCGCGGTCGCGCACCAGCAGGCGGGCCCGGTCGAACGATCCGCCGGACTCGAGTACGACGGCGTCCGGCGACGCGGCGACGTCGTCGGCCTCGACGAGGCCGACCCAGATCGCGTCTCGTCGGTCGACGTCGCCGCGCAGGGGCATGGCGAGGGGGAGAGTCAGTGCCGTCATGCGGCAACACCTTTCGGGTCGAGGGCGTATGCGGGCGCGAGGCCACGCACACGACGGAGTCCGACCGCGCCCACGGCTGCCAGGGCGCACGCGCCGCAGACCATGGCCAGCGCTGCGCCGAGGGCCCCTTGGGAGGGGACCAGCAGCAGCACGACGGTGAACAGGATCAAGACGTAGAGCAGGTTGCTCCACAGCACCGGCCGCACCCGGTGCCGCGCGCGGGAGAGCGCGGACCAGATGTCGTAGCC
>NZ_JANJFJ010000035.1:0-23339 GCF_024626565.1 Microbacterium sp. zg.Y909 | reverse complement strand
CAGGTCCGCGATGGTGGAGCGGTTGAGTCCCGTCGTCTCGGTGAGGGTCGCGCGGGAGAGCGGCCCCCCCTGATGCACCAGGCGCAGCAGGCGGGACAGGTTGCGCTGCCGCACGCCGTCGCCGGGTGTGTGGGAGTCGGTCACGGCACCACCCTAGGCGTGATTCGCCGCCTCCCCTGTCGCATGTCGTCGCCACCCGGGTGCGGAGGCGACGACACGCGACAGGGGAGCGCGTGCGGCCGGGTCAGCCCTCGGCGCCCCGGCGGCGGGGACGCAGCGCCGTGAACAGTCCGCCGGCGACGAGCGCGAACGCCGCGGCCAGGGCGATGCCCCAGGGCACCTCACCACCGGTGTTGCCCACCCGGGCGGCTCTCACCTGGATATCCACCGAGATGGGCTCGAGGGCCCCGGACTCGATGACCAGCGTGTGCGGTCCGACGGCGAAGTCCCGCGGGATCGCCATCGCGAACGAGATGCGCCCCTGGGCGTCGGCCGCCGGGATGCCGCTGGCCACGAGGGGGTCGCTGAACAGCGTCGCCGAGATGCGCTGGCCGGGCTCGAGCCCGGACACCGTCACCGGCAGGGTCTCTCCCTGCTCAACGGTGGACGGGACCTCGACCGTCGCCCAGTCCCCGCCGTCGCCCGGGTCCGTGCCCGGGTCGGTGGGGTCGGTGGGGTCCGTGCCCGGGTCGGTGGGATCGGTCCCGGGGTCGGTGGGGTCGGTGCCGGGGTCGGTGGGCGCCGCCACCAGTTCCGCCACGCCCCAGCGGCCGGTGCTCTGGTAGCCGACGCCGTCGGGTTCCGCCCACGTGTGCACGGCGTGGCGGGCGCCGGCGCGACCGTCGTTGACCTGGAAGTCGATGCCGTGGAACGTGCCGAGGCCGCCCAGCGGCACGTCGTTCTGACCGCCCGACTGCCCCGTCAGGGCGATCTCGACCTCGACGATGTAGCCGGTCTCCGTCGCCGTGGTGGCGCTGCCCACCACGCGTGCCCGCTGTGCGGCGGCGTTGCCGGTGCCGAACGAGAGTCGCTCGTCCAGCGTCGCGCCGTCCGCCGTGATGCGGATCTGCGTGTCGTTCGGGCCGTACGTGCCGCTCTTGCTGTTGCCGAGGTCGAGGAACAGCTCGACGCCGTCGCGGTTCCACGGGTCGCTGTTCGTGGCGTCGCGCACCGGGTCGGTGACCTCGAAGAGCGCGTAGAGCGAGTCGCCCTGCCAGAGGGTGCGCACCTCGGCAGTGGCGCCGTCGGCGCTGCCCTCGACGGTCTTCGCGGTGACGGCGACGGCGGCGCGCTGCCACACGTCGTCGATGCGGCCGTCCATCGCCGGCGCCGGAAGCTCCGGCACCTGCAGGAACGACAGCGGGTCGAGGAAGGTCAGCTGCCCCGTCGCCCCTGGCGAGTTCCAGGCCCCGGCGACGGTGCCGCCGGAGACGACCCGCACATCGAACGCCGCCGTGCTGTTCGTGGCGATGCCGGTGTGAGGCAGGTGCACGACGGTGTGATGGATGCCGTTCACCTCGACCGTGCGGCCCGACACTCCCGACGTCGCGCCGGGGGTGTAGACGAGGTCTTCGCCGCCGTAGGTGAACTCGACGCGCTCGGGTGCCACCGTGCTGCGCACGAGCACCGCGAGGTGCGTGTCGTTCCACCGTGCCTGGAAGCCGCCGTCGCCGACGGTGAACTGGTTCTCGGGTAGGTTCCGCCACTCCGGGGCGTCCTCGAAGCCGTCGGCCAGTGCCACGTCGCCGCCGAAGACGTTCGCCGTGGTGACGAGGTCCGGAAGGCCCTGCTCGTCGCCCACCGCGCCGAAGTAGGCCGGCTTGGCCTGCAGGTTCGCGTCGAACACCAGGGGGACCTGCTCGGAGCGCCATGAGCGATTGTCGGTGAGACCCCAGATCGTGACGGCGAACAGCTTCTCGGCTGCCGGCGCCGCCCGGTGGTAGTCGCGGAACAGCTGGAAGGCGTCGCGGTAGAAGTAGCCCTGTCGCACGAGGTTCGCCTCGGTGGGCGGGTTCACGGTGACGTCGAGCTCGGTGACCTCCTGCAGCAGCCCCATGCCCGAGAATCGCGCCAGGGCCGCCTCCATCGAGGCGATCGTCGTGTTCAGCGAGACGTGGAACTGGTGACCGACGCCGTCGATGGGCGTGCCGGCATCCAGCAGCCGCTGCACGAGGGCGTGGTACTGCGCGCCCTTGCGGTCCTGCTCGGTGTTGTAGTCGTTGATGAAGAGCTTCACCGGGCGGTCGGTGCCGGGCGCGGCGTACGTCTCGTTGAAGGCCTCCTCGGCGAGCTCGAAGGCGAGGCGGATGTACTCCTCGCCGAGCACCTCGTACCAGCGGCTGGTGCGCAGGCCGTCGGCGGTCTGCTGGTCGGCGACGACCTCGTTGACGACGTCCCAGCCGACGACAGGGTTGGTCGCCGAGCCGAACAGGCCGTAGTCGTCGGCGATCGACCGGGCGACGTCGTCGATGTGCGTGCTGAGCCGGTCGCGCAGCACCTGCTTGTCGGCCTCGGATGCCGTGAGGTCGCGGCCGTCCTGCTGGAAGAACCAGTCCGGGGTCTGCGAGTGCCACAGCAGCACGTGGCTGTAGAGGCGCTGATCGTTGGCCGCGGCGAAATCGAGCAGCGCGGTGGCCTCGGGGTGACGCGCGAAGTTCTGGTCGGCGTCGTACCAGGCCTCGACCTTCATGTGGTTCTCGGGCGTGATCTGCTCGAAGTGGTGGCGAAGCAGGTCGGCGGCCTGTCCTGTCGTCTCGCGGGAGTCGATGGCGACGCCCAGCGGGAAGTCGACGGTGTCCTTCATCGGCGTGAGCGACGTGTCGGGCCCGCCGGCCTGCGGGGCGGTGAGGGTGATCTCGTCGACGAGGAACGGCGAGGTGTTGCCGCTGTTGTAGCGCGCTTCGACGTACAGCTCGGCGGCGGTGTCGTATGCCGGCACGGTGAACTGACCGGAGACCCCGGTCCAGCCGCTCGCGGTGAGCGACTCGGCCTGGATCAGGTTGGTGTACGTCGTGTCGGCGCCGTTGACGGTGCGCATCGACACCGAGAGGCCCTGGCCGACCTCGGCGCCGTCGGCGAACCGCATCTGGGCGTCGAAGGAGTAGGTGCTGCCGGGCTGCAGCACGCCGGTGACGTCGAACTGCATGCCGTCGCCCTCGTGGGTGCGGTCGGAGACCTGGGCGGCGAAGCCGGTGCCCGCCGCGCCGCCGGGGACGACGGCGACGGTCGGGGCGGAGGTGTCGGAGCCGGCGCGGGGCGTCCACCCCGCGAGGTCGCCGTCCTCGAAGTCGGCCTGCAGCAGGGTGCCGGTCGGCGGCGCGGTGGGCGCGCCCGCCGGCAGGGTGAATTTCCACCCCGCCGCGAGGCGCTCGTCGACGACGGTGGTGACGGCCTGCAGCGACGGTTCGCGGTCTCCGCCGCCGTCGTGCACCAGCACGAGCTCGCCCGGCTTCATCGCCGCGCGCAGGTTCTCGGTGAGGACAGCCGGGTCGGTCGCGGACCAGTCGTTGATCGTGTTGACGACGCCGAGGGGCTGCATGCCGAGTTCGACCGCGACGCCCGGCGTCGCACCCCAGCTGCCGTTCGGCGCGCGGAAGTACGGCACCGCCGCTGCCGGGTCGCCCAGCGCCGTGCGGATGATGCGGAGGTTCTCCTCGAGATTTGCGCGGATGTCGGCGGCGGTCCAGGAGCCCATGTCGTCGTAGCCGGTGGTGTGGTTGCACAGGGTGTGGCCCTCGGCCACCATGCGTCGCACCAGTTCGGCGCCGCCGGGCGCCTGGATGTTCTGCCCGATGACGCAGAACACTGCGGGGAGGTCGTTGTCGCGCAGGTAGTCCAAGAGCTTGGCGGTCGTCTCGCCGTTGGGGCCGTCGTCGAAGGTCAGCGCCGAGACGTCACCGCTCCCCGATGCCCGGGTCACGGGCGTCGTGGTGGGATCGACCGCCCCGCCGGGAGCGACATCGGAGTCGTCGGGGGCCCCGGCAGCGGTGACGACCACGTCGTCGACCAGGAACTGCACGTCCGCCGATGCGGACTCGAGGTACAGCGCCGTGGGCGGGTTCGCGGCCGACGGGGTGAAGGTGCCGGTGAGCTCCACCCAGTCGGCATCCGTCACGCTCACGCGACCGCCCACCCACGGGTACTCGTTCCAGTCCGGCGCGTCGGTGGCGTTCGGCTGCTGCACGCCGAGGTTCATCTCCGCGGTCGCCTGGCCGTCGATGAGCTTCACCCACGCCGACACCGTGTACGCCACCGTGCCCGCCGTGAAGACGTCGGCGGCGGCGACCTGCGGCCCGTGCCAGCCGGCGCTGCGCCCCGTGACGGCGAGCGCGTGCGCGCCGCTGCGCGCATCGTCGGCGAGCGCGAGCTGCGCGTCGCCGCGGCCCGCCCAGGGGGCGGTGTCGGCCTCGAAGTCGCTGGCCAGCACGACGGCGGGTGCGGCGGCGGAAGCCGCCGGGATGAGGGGGGTGAAGACGAGGGCGGCAGCGACAGCCGCACCGATGCCTGACCGAAGAGGACGTCGCGACACGGGGCGCTCCTTTGCGCGTAAATTTGTGGTGCGGCCGAACATATCCGGCATCCGCGAGACCGGAAGATTCTCGTTACCTAACCGTTACGAAACCCCCGCGCCGTTTTCGAGGTCGGCCGCCTCGGCCACGTCCCCCGCGGAGGCCAGCGCCCGTGCCGCCTCGCGATGGCCGGCGCCCAGCCGCCCCGCGGCGTCGGCCCCCGCCAGCCACGCTGTCAGCCAGCCGGCGGCGAAGGCGTCGCCGGCGCCCACCGGATCGACCACGTCGAGCCGGGGTGCGGCGACCGAGACGGCACCCCCGGCGTGGTGCTCGGTGGCCTCGACGGCGGCATCCTTCACGATCAGGTGGCGGGGGCCGGTCAGCAGCGCGGGCAGATCCGTGGCCGGCGCGCCCCACGTCGTGCGGGCCTCGTCGGCCCCGACGAACACGATGTCGCTGGCCCGGGCGAGGCGCAGCAGCGACTCGGGTGTCGTCGGGCCGGCCAGCGCCGGGCGGTGGTTCACGTCGAAGCTCACGATCGCGTCGCCGAAGACGCGCTCGATGCAGACGGCGTGGAGGAACTCCTCGCCCGCGGTCGAGATCTGCGCCGTGATGCCCGAGACGTGCACGACCCGCGGTCGGGCGGCCCGCGCCCAGCGGCGGGCGAGGGACGCGTCCATCGTCGAGGCCGCGGAGCCGCGCCGGTAGTACAGCGGCGCGACGGTGCCCGCGGCCGTCGTGGTCTTGACGTACAGCCCGGTGGGGAGCGCTCGCCGCTCTACGAGCGACGTGTCCAGTCCGTGCTGCGCGAGGAAGCGCGCCACGACGTCACCGAGCGCGTCCTCGCCGAGCAGGCCCGCCCACGCGGCATCGACCCCGCCGCGGCGGAGGGCGACGGCGGTGTTCGATTCCGCGCCCCCGACGCCGAGCGTCAGCGCCGCCCCGACGTGCAGCGCCCCGCCCGCTTGCGGAGCGAGCACGACCATCGTCTCGCCGAGGCAGAGGACTGCGGGACTCACCAGTCGTGCACCGTTCCATCGGCCAGCCGGTTGTACGGCAGGTACGCCTGCGCGTACGGGTACCGGCCGGCCTCGTCGACGTCGAGGTCGACGCCGAGGCCCGGCCGGTCGCCCGGGTGCAGAAAGCCGTCCTGCCACGTGAAGGACTGCTGGAACACGGAATCGGTCTTCGCGCCGTGGCGCATGTACTCCTGGATGCCGAAGTTGTGGATCGACAGCCCCAGGTGCATCGCGGCCGCCATGCCGACGGGGGAGATGTCGGTGGGGCCGTGCATGCCGGATTTGATCTGGTACTGCGCGGCGTAGTCGAGCACCTTCTTCAGGTGCGAGATGCCGCCGGTGTGGGTGACGGCGCTGCGGACGTAGTCGATCAGCTGCTCGCGGATGATCTGCTGGTAGTCCCAGATCGTGTTGAAGATCTCGCCGATCGCCAGCGGCGTCGTGGTGTGCTGTCGCACCAGCCGCAGGGCCTCCTGGTTCTCGGCGGGGGTGACGTCCTCGAGCCAGAAGAGGTCGTACGGTTCGACGCTCTTGCCCAGCTGTGCGGCCTGGATCGGCGTGAGGCGGTGATGGGAGTCGTGCAGCAGCGGGATCTCGGGCCCGAACTCCGCCCGCACGGCCTCGAACACCGTCGGAACGTGGCGCAGGTACGAGCGGCTGTCCCAGTCCTCCTCCGCCGGCTTCGCGCCGCGCTGGGCCGGCTCGTGGTCGTAGCGCACGCCGACGTTCGCTTCGAAGGTGGCATTGGAGGCGATGCCGTAGATGGACTTCAGCCCGGGGACGCCGGTCTGGATGCGGATCGCGCGGTATCCCTGTGCCTGGTGCTCGCGCACGCTGTCGAAGAGCTCGGGCAGGTCGCGCCCCGACGCGTGCCCGTAGGCCAGCAGCCCGGTGCGTGATGCGCCGCCCAGCAGCTGGTACACCGGCATGCCGGCCGCCTTGCCCTTGATGTCCCAGAGCGCCATATCCACGGCGGCGATCGCGGCCATCGTGACCGGACCGCGCCGCCAGTAGGCGCTGCGGTAGAGGAACTGCCAGGTGTCCTCGATGCGGTGCGCGTCGCGCCCGATCAGCAGCGGCACCACGTGGTCGCGCAGGTAGGACACGACGGCGAGCTCACGGCCGTTGAGCGTCGCGTCGCCGAGCCCCGTCAGCCCGTCGTCGGTCGTGAGCTTCAGGGTGACGAAGTTGCGGTCGGGGCTGGTGACGATGACCTCTGCGCGGTCGATCCTCATGTCGGTGTCTCCTTCGAGTCGTGCGGCGCGGCGAGCGCCCCGGTGATGAGCGCGGCGTCCGCCGGGTGCAATCCCGGCAGCAGCGCGTCGGCGAGCGCCTCGACAACGGCGCCGTCGCCGAAGGCTCCGGTGCGGATGCCGGTGGCCCAGTCCGCGACGATCGCGAGCGAGGCCGCGGCGTCACGGCCGGCCGCGCGTTCGGCCGCGATGACCGGCACGACCCGCACGCGGAGCTTGGTGGCGGTGTCGACCGCGATCTGAGCGAGCCGGTGGGCGATGCGGGCGTTGTGGAACCGCTCGACCAGCGCCGCACGGTAGATCGCGGGCTCTGCCGCGGGGTGCACGGTGCGCTCGGCCTCGTCCCAGAATCGCTCCAGGGCGTCGCGGCAGACCGGGTCGGCCATGGCCGCAGCGACGGTGTCGTGACCTCGCAGCAGTCCGCGGAAGGCCAGCGCGAGGTGACCGCCGTTGAGCATGAGGAGCTTGCGCTGCTCGTACGGTTCCACCGCGTCGACGAAGCGCGCGCCCGCATCCTCCCAGGCGGGCCGCCCGGCGGGGAAGTCGCCGGAGAGCACCCAGTCCGCGAAGGGCTCGGCGATCACGGCGGCCTCGTCGCGCCAGCCCGTCGCCCGCGTGACGAGCTGCAGGTCCGCCTCGGTGGTGTGGGGGGTGATGCGGTCGACGCTCGTCGCGACGAACGACACCCGCCAGGCGGTGGCATCCCACCCGCACGCCGTGGCGAGGGCGCACACCGCGCGCTGCAGGGTGCCGCCGTTGTCGGGGATGTTGTCGCAGGACACCACCGCGAGGGGGCCGGCCCCGGCTTCGTGTCGGCGGTGCAGTCCGTCGGTCAATCGTCCGGCGGGGGTGCGCAGCGCCGTGGGGGCGCCGCCCCGGCGGAGGGCGGCGATGTCGGCGGCGACGTCGCTGTCGTGCAGGTCCAGGTCGCCCCGCGCGTCGAGGTGGTAGCCGGCCTCGGTCACGGTCAGGGTGACGACGGCCGTCTCGGGGGCGGTCATCAGTTCGATGAAGCGCCCGTGCGCTGCGCCGGGACGAGCCTCGCAGACGCTGTCGATCACCGTGAACCGGTCGCCGTCGGGGCCGCGTTCGACGAGCGTGAACAGCCCGTCCTGGGCCGTCAGCTGCTCGGCCACCCGCGGGCCGCGACCGGTGAACGCGGCGATGCCCCACGCGTCCGCGTCGTGTGCGCGCGCGGTGAACCACGCCTGGTGCGTGCGATGGAAGGCGCCGGCGCCCAGGTGCACGATGCGCGGGGGAGGCGCGGGTCGCCGGTCGCCCCGACCGGCGAGGCCGCCACGGGTGAGCAGCGGCGCCGCGGCCGCGAGGGTCACCGGCCTGCTCCGGCCGTCGTGCGCGCGGCCAGCCAGTGGGCTTGCCGCATCCAGTGCGTTCCCTCTCCCCCCTCATGGCCGTTCCACGGGTACGCGACCGTCTCGGCATCGGCTCCCCAGTGGTTGGCGGCGGCGAAGACCCCGGACGGGGGCGCCACCGTGTCGAGCAGCCCGGCGCCGAAGAGCGCGGGCGCCGTCGCACGGTGGGCGAAGTTCACCCCGTCGAAGTACGACAGCGTCGCCAGGGTGCGTTCGGCCGCCCCTCGGTGCACCGACAGGTAGCGGGTGATCTCGGCGTGGGGGTCGGCGTCGGTCAGCCCGATCACCCGGGGCAGGTCGCAGAGGATGGGCGCCGTCGGCAGCGCCGCGGCCAGGCCTTGGGAAAGTCCCGCGGCGGCGATCGCGATGGCCCCGCCCTGGCTGTTGCCGGTGACCGCGACCCGCGTCGCGTCGATCTCGGCCAGCGTGCGGGTGGCGTCGACGGCCCGCACCGCATCGGTGAAGACGCGGCGGTAGTAGTACGTGCGCGGGTCGTCGATGCCGCGGGTGAGGAACCCCGCGCTCGAGGGGCCGGCGCCGTGCGGGTCGGCGGTGTGGCCTCCGGTGCCCCACGTGGAGCCCTGACCGCGCGTGTCGACGATCAGCTGCGCGTACCCTGCCGCCGGCCAGTACAGCCGTTCCTGCGGGAGGCCCCGTCCCCGCCCGTACCCGATGAACTCGACGACGGCGGGCAGCGGCTCGTCAGCCCCCTGCGGCACCACCAGCCAGGCGTGCACCGGATCACCGGCGTACCCGGGGAACGTCACATCGTGCACGTCGACGAGCGTCAGCGGCGACTCCCAGCGCTCACGCGTCACCGCGCCGCCGGCCTCACGGGATCGGTTCAGCGTCTCGGCCCAGAAGGCGTCGAAGTCGTCGGGTTCGACGCGCTCGGGCAGGTACTCCCGCAGCTGCGGCTCGGGGAGGTCGAAACGCGCCATCGCCGTTTCCTTCCGTCATCCAGGGCGCCGTCCGCTGACGGAGGCCTCGTCAGGGACCATACAATGAAAACGTTGACATCGCCTCTGGCGGAGGTTACCGTCATCATGTGCCGAGCGGCGACCCGGGCTTTTCCGGCCGCTCGAAACCGTTTTCCAGCGGGTGACCGTACGCGAAGGAGCGCATTGTCTGTCAACAACAGCGTCGTGATAGCCGACGCGATCGAGCTGCGTTCCGAGATGGAGGAGCGCCGCGAGCGCGGCGGTGACAAACCCGCTCGCCCTCGCAAGCACCGCGTGCCCTGGCGCAAGGCGCTGCGCCGCGACTGGCAGCTGTACTCCCTGCTCGTCCTGCCGCTGGTGTTCCTGCTCATCTTCCGGTACCTGCCGATGGCGGGGAACGTCATCGCCTTCCGTCGCTTCCGCCCCGGCGGCAACATGTTCGGCGACGAGTGGGTGGGCTTCCGCTACTTCGAGTTGTTCGTCAACGACCCGACCTTCTGGCGCGCGTTCTGGAACACGTTCATGCTCGGCGGGCTGTCGCTCGTCATCGTCTTCCCGCTGCCGATCATCCTCGCGCTCATGTTCAACGAGCTGCGCTCACAGCGGTTCAAGCGCATCGCGCAATCGATCTCCTACCTGCCGCACTTCATGTCGATCGTGATCGTGGCCGGCATGGTTCTGCAGCTCACATCGCTGCGCGGCTCGATCAACCAGGGTCTCGAGCTTTTCGGCGGCAGCCCCATCTCGTTCATGCAGATGCCGCAGTGGTTCCCGACCGTCTACATCACGTCCGAGATCTGGCAGACCGTCGGCTGGGGGACGATCCTGTACCTCGCCGCGCTCACGACGATCGACCCGCAGCTGTACGAGGCGGCGCGCATCGACGGCGCGAGCCGCTGGCGCCAGATCTGGCACGTCACCCTCCCCGGCATCCGCCCGACGATGGTCGTTCTGCTCATCCTCAACATCGGCACATTCATGGCGGTCGGATTCGAGAAGATCCTGCTGCTGTACAACCCCCTGCTGTATCCCACCGCCGACGTGATCGCGACCTACCTCTACCGGGTCGGCATCATTTCGAGCAACTTCTCCTACGCCACCGCGATCGGCCTGTTCGAGGCGATCATCGGCCTGACGTTGATTCTGACCGCCAACGCGATCTCTCGCCGAGCAGTGGGGACGAGCCTGTGGTGACCTCGAGCCTTCGAACCGAACCCCGTCGCATGACCGACCGCCTGTTCCGTCCGGCGGTGCAGGGCGGCATCCGGGACTCGCGCAGCTACACGATCTTCCGCATGATCAACGCGGGCCTGATCGTCGTGATCTGCTTCGTGACGCTGTACCCGTTCCTCAACGTCATCGCGCAGGCCTTCAGCGCCGAGGCGTACATCAACTCCGGCCAGGTGAACCTGATCCCCCGCGGCTTCAACGTCACGACGTTCGGGTACGTCATGGGCGACCCGATGTTCTGGCGCAACTACGGCAACACGGTGCTCTACACCGTGGTGGCGACGGTGATCGCGATGATCCTCACCACGACCTTCGCCTACGCACTGTCCAAGCGGAACTTGAAGGGGCGCTCGTTCTTCATCGGCGTCGCCGTCTTCACGATGTTCTTCAACGGCGGTCTGATCCCGAACTACATCCTCATCAGCACCCTCGGGTTCAAGAACACCCTGTGGGCGATCGTGATCCCCAACGCGATCAGCGTGTTCAACCTGCTGGTGATGAAGGCCTTCTTCGAGAACTTCCCCGAGGACCTCGAAGAGGCTGCGGCGATCGACGGGCTCAACACCTACGGCGTCCTCTGGAAGATCGTGCTGCCGCTGAGCAAGGCGGTGATCGCGACGATGGTGCTCTTCTACGCGGTGTCGTTCTGGAACTCGTGGTTCACCGCCTTCCTCTATATGGACAAGGCGGAGCTGTATCCGGTGACGGTGTACCTGCGCAACATGCTGGCCGCCGCCACCGGCACCGACGCACTGGGCACCGCCGGCACCGGCGAGGCCTCGCAGGTCGCCTCCAACGTCAAGGCCGTGACGATGCTGCTCACCGTGCTGCCGATCATCTGCCTTTACCCCTTCATCCAGAAGTACTTCGTCTCGGGCGTCATGCTCGGCTCCGTCAAGCAGTGACGCTTACACACCTGAGAAAGGAAAACCCATGACACAGCAGATCCGAGAGGCAAGGCGGCGCCCGGTGCGCCGCGGTGCCCTCTTCGCAGGAGTGGTCCTCACGGCGAGCGCGCTCGTCCTGACGGGCTGCAACGCCAGCGGCGAAGGCGCCGCCGAGGGCGAGGGCGGCGAGTTCGACTTCACCGGCAAGGACGTCGCCGCGATGGCCGACTACGGCGTCGGTGACACCTTCAAGGCCACCGAGCCGGTCGAGTTCGGCCTGTTCTACCGTGACCACCCGAACTACCCGCTGAAGGAGGACTGGCTCATCCTCGAGGCTCTGGAGGAGAACCAGAACGTCACCTTCGACATCGTCAGTGCGCCGCTGTCGGAGTGGGACCAGCGCAAGTCGCTCGTGGTCGGCGCAGGCGACGCCCCCGAGATCATCTCGGTGACCTATCCCGGCCAGGAAGTCGCGTTCGTCGCCGGTGGGGCGATCCTCCCCGCCAGCGACTTCGTGCAGTACATGCCCCACTACATGGACAAGGTCGAGAAGTGGGACCTCGAAGCCGACCTCGACCAGATGCGTCAGGAGGACGGCAAGTACTACGTCTTCCCCGGCTTCCGTGAGGAGCCCCGCGCCGAGTACTCCTTCGCGGTGCGCTCGGACGTGTGGGAGGAGCTGGGCCTGAGCCTCGAGCCCGCCACCTTCGACGAGCTGCGCGAGCAGCTGCGCACCGTCAAGGAGGCGTACCCCGACCTCTACCCGATGACCGACCGGTGGTCGGCGAACGGCCCCCTCGAGGCGACGCTCTCGTTCGTGTCGCCCAACTTCGGCACCTCTGCCGGCTGGGGCTACGGCGAAGGCCTCACCTGGGACGGCAAGGAGTTCGTCTACACCGGCGCAACCGACGAGTACCGGGATCTGATCGAGTTCTACGCCTCGCTGGTGGAGGAGGGGCTCCTCGACCCGGAGTCCGTCACCCAGGACGATGACCAGGCCGTGCAGAAGTTCGCATCGGGCAACGCCATGTCGATCTCGACCAACGACCAGGAGATCGTGCGCTACCGCACCACCGTCGAGGAGCTCGGCAGTGACGTCGAGATGGCACAGATCCGTGTCCCCGCCGGTCCCGCCGGCGACAACTTCCAGGCCGGGCAGCGCACCGTCAACGGCTTCATGCTCTCCTCCAAGGTGGCAGAGAGCGAGAACTTCCTCGCGATGCTGCAGTTCCTGGACTGGCTGTACTACTCCGACGAGGGACTCGAGTTCGCCAAGTGGGGCGTGGAGGGCGAGACCTTCACGAAGGATGCCGACGGCACGCGGGTTCTCAAGGAGAACATCACCGTGATGGGACTGAACCCCGGCGCCCCCGAGAACCTGCAGGCCGACTACGGCTTCTCCAACGGCGTCTGGACGCTCGTGCACGGCTCGACGGTGGAACTGGACCGCTCGATGCTGCGGCCCGAGGTCCTCGACTTCGTCGAGGCGATGTCCACCAAGGAGGTTCTGGAACTGGCCCCGCCGGCGCCGCTCAGCGAGATCGAGCGCGAGCAGGTGTCGCTGTACCAGTCCGCGCTGCGGGACCACGTGTCGCAGAACACCGCCGCCTTCATCCTCGGGCAGCGCTCGCTGGACGAGTGGGACTCCTACGTCACCGAGCTCGAGGGCATGAACCTGCCGCCTTACCCCGAGCTCTTCACCGGAGCGCTTATGGGCTACGCCGACGCCGACTGATCCTCCCCGCCGATGGCCCCGCGTCCCCCTCCTCGGGGCGCGGGGCCATCGGCGACAGAGCACCCGAAGGACACACCCATGACGCTCCCCGCTGTCGCCGATCTCGCGCTCGAGCCCGCGGGTGTCGTCGTTGTCGAGGCAGGATGGACACGATGACGAACGCGACAGCGGCTCCGGATCCCCGCAGGGGAGTGCTCGGCCGGGTGACCGGCGTCTTCTACTGGTTCCTCCTGGTCGAGCTCTGCTTCCTGCTCGCCGCGCTTCCGGGATTCGTCGGCATCCTGCTGCTCGACCGCTCCGCGAGCAATATCCCGCTCTATGCGCTGTGCGCCCTCGCCGTGGCGCCGGCGTTCTCGGCGGCGATGTCGACCCTCGCGGCCCGCGCGCGAGCCGACGACCTCTCGGTGTGGCCCCGGTACTGGCGTGCCTATCGCCAGAACGTCGGCGACGTGCTCTGGGTATGGATCCCCACCCTCGCTGCCGCCTGCGTGCTGGGGATCACGATCGCCTTCGGCGCGGCAGCCGGCGTCGACGGGTTCTTCGTCGGGGCTGCGGTCGTCTTCTTGGTGGTGCTGGCCGTGTGGTCCTCGCACACCCTCGTCATCGCGTCGCTCTTCCGATTCCGCGCGCGTGACGTCGCCCGGCTGGCGCTGTACTACCTCGCCGCGCGGCCGTTGGTGACCCTCGGGGCGCTGTCCAACCTGGTGCTCGCGGTGGCCGTCGTCACCTTCACCACCGACGTCGTGCTGGCGCTCGCCGCAGTGCTCTTCGCGGCGTTCGCGCTCGTCAACGCGATGGCGATGACCGCCGACATCAAGACCCGGTTCGTCGCCGCCGACGGCGGGTAGAACACGAGAGACTACGCCCCTCGCGGTTGCGCGTCAACGGGGCTGTAAACGTTGTCGAAAACGTTTGACGAGTCGTTGCGTCCTCGTTACGTTCGGACGACCGCGCGGGGGTGACTCCCCGCACATCGGGACTCGAGGAAGAGGTCGCACGATGCAACATTCACCATTCCGCCGCGCTCGCGCCGGAACCGAAAGGCGCGGCATAGGGCGCCCTGCCGGAGGGGTCGCCGTGGCGGCCGCGCTGGCGCTGGCCATGACCGGGCTCGTCGCGCCGGCGCAGGCCGCCGAGACGTACGACGTGCAGATCCGGGTGGCCGGCGGTGGCGAGACCATCGGCGCCGGCACGTACGCTCCGGGCGAGACCGTGCAGCTGGACGCCACGCCTGCCGACGGCAACATCTGGGGCGGCTGGACGTCGGAGCAGCTCGACTGGCTCCGCGCGCGCCTGGACACGTTCACCATGCCGGCATCCGACGTCGTCATCGACACGTCGTTCCGGCCGCAGGCGAGGCCCCTGAAGGAGGTCTACGACGGACTGTTCCAGATGGGCAACATCTGGTCGGGACCGCAGACCTACGAGGCGGGATCGCCGGCGTCGGAGCGGATGGAGCGTGACTTCGAGGTCATCACGGCAGAGAACGCCATGAAGCCCGAGTCGCTGCTGCCCAATGCCAACATCGACGACACCACCGGCGACTTCACGTTCAACTGGGGACAGGCCGACCAGTTCGTGGACGACACCATCGCCCGCGGATCGACGGTTCACGGCCACGTGCTGGTGTGGCACGGGCAGTCCCCGCCCAAGCTGAACTCCGGCACGACCGGCGGCACCCGCGATCAGGCGCGCGAGAACATGCGCCGCTACATCGAAGAGGTGCTCACGCACTTCAGCGGTCGGGTTCCCACCTGGGACGTCGTCAACGAGGCCTTCGTCGACGGGCTGGACTCGTTCGACCCGGCGACCCAGAACTGGCAGGACTTCCTGCGCGGCGGCCCGAACGGCGGGCAGTCGAACTGGTACAAGGTCTATGCGGAGGGGGCGGACGCCGCAGCGGAGGAGACCCCCGGCGACTTCATCTACGACGCGTTCGTGTTCGCGCGTCAGTACGGACCCGAGGTCAACCTGCAGTACAACGACTTCAACATGTTCCAGTCGGAGGGCAAGGGCCGCGCGGCCGTCACGATGGCCAAGGACCTCAACGCCCGGTACGCAGCCGAGCACCCCGAGGACCCGCGGCCGCTCATCGAGACGATCGGCATGCAGTCGCACAACTACATCAACCAGACCCCGGCCTTCGCGTGCGGGGACCGCACCGAGCTCGCGGGCCTGGTGGATGAGAACGCCGAGTCGTGGCAGGCGGGCGCATGCTCGAACGCCGCGTCGGTCGAGGCGACGATCCAGCAGATCATCGATGCCGGCTTGAAGGTCGCCATCAGCGAGCTGGACCTCATGGTCTGGGAGGCGTGGAACGCCGAGCCCGAGACGTCGAACGCGGCGAACTACCGGGACCTGAACGACCCGGAGGTGAGTGACCGCATCTCGCGCGGCGAGTTCACCTACTGGGTCGACAAGATCTCGCACCGTGCCGAGCTCGAGGAGATTCAGGCGCAGCGGTTCGCGGAGTACTTCTCCGTGTACACGAAGTACGCCGACGACATCGACCGGGTCACGTTCTGGGGCCTGAACGACCAGCGCAGCTGGCGTGCCACCCACAACCCGCTGCTGCTGAACGGGGACTGGTCGGAGAAGCTGGCCATGTGGGCGGTGTCCGACCCGCAGGGCTGGTACGACCGTGATGCGGCCGACGGCGACGGGATCGTGGTGGAGGCCACCGTGCCCGGGGCCACCGAGCCCGGCACCCTGGCGTTGACGGTCGCCGACCACGGCGACGCGGTGACGCTCGAGGGCGGCCGCAACGCCGGCGACCGGCTGCGATTCACCGGCACGCTGCCCACGATCACCGTCACCGACTCCCGCAACGACGAGCAGGCGGGCGACGGCGGGTGGTCCACCTCGGGCCAGTCCACCTCGCTCGTCGCCGGTGAGCGCACGCTGACCGCCGACCACCTCGGCTGGACGCCTAAGGTGCTCACCCCGCGCCCCGGCGTCTCTGCCGGAGCGTGGGTCGCCACGTCGCTGAGCGATGGGCCTGGTCTGGCCACCGCACAGCGTCTGGCCGCAGCCACGGACGTCGGCCGGTACGGGTCGACCGAGCTGAGCGCCGGCCTGGTGCTCGACGTGCCCATCGGCACGGCTCCGGGCACCTACCGCGGCACCCTCACGGTGTCGCTGTTCCCGGTGGACTGACACCGGGAAGAGCGAAAGGGGGGTGGATGCCGACCCGACGGCATCCACCCCCCTTTCCGTGCCGTCAGTAGATCTCCCGCCCGCGTTCGTCGGCGATGCCGGACTTGCGCAGGAAGTAGGTGTTGATCTGATCGCGCCACTCCACCGCCGACCGCAGCTGCTCGGCCATGCGCTCGCTGACCCGCTCGTGCAGGGCCGCGTCCACCGCGTCCCGCAGCCCTGCCCACTGGGCAACGACCCGGTCGACGCGCTCCACGCCGTCGAAGTGCGTGTCGTAGATGTGCTGGATCACGGTGCGACCGCTGTGCAGCCGGTGCGTGTAGGGAACGTGGTGGAAGAACAGCAGCAGCTCGTCGGGCACGGTGTCGAGCGATTCGTAGGTGCTCGCCCAGGGCTCGGGGTACTGCCCCGCGAAGCCCGTGCCGGTGGCCACCGTGCGGTCGACGCCCACGCCGTCGCGGTCGGCGAAGTGGTAGGTGCCCCAGGGCGAGTACTCGTAGCCGTCGACCGACGGGCCGTAGTGGTGGTGCGGGTTGACCATGAAGCACACGCCCAAGGGTGCGGTGTGGGCTTCGTACGTGAGCCAGGAGTCGTCGAGCACGGCGTGGATGCCGCGGCGCACGGCCTCATCGGGGCCGAACGTCAGCCCGATCCACTCGTCGAGGATGGCGGCGGGATCAAGGGTCGAGTCCCACGCCAGGCGTCCGTAGGCGTACAGGTTCGCCTGCGCGAGGGGATGCCCGGTCCAGTAGGCGTCGTCGCCGACGTTGGCCACCGCCGCCATGCCGCCGCGGGCGACCTCCGCGATACGCGGGCCGTCGTCGCCGAACGGGCGGAAGTCCAGGATCTCGCGCCACTGCGGCGCGAGATACACGGCGTGGCGCTGGTGTCCGGTGTACTCCTGCGTGACCTGCAGCTCCAGGGTCACGCGCGTGCGGCGCAGGCCTGGGATGATCGGCGAAACCGGCTCGCGGGTCTGGAAGTCCAGGGGACCGTACTTGACCTGCACCAGGACGTTGTCGTCGAACCGGCCGTCCAGCGGCGCGAAGTGGTCGTAGGCGGCGCGGGCGCGGTCGGTCTTGCGGTCGCGCCAGTCCTGACGGTGGTTGTACACGAACGCCCGCCAGTGCACGAGCCCGCCGTGCGGGGCGAGCGCACGGGCGAGCATGTTCGCCCCGTCGGCGTGGTCGCGGCCGTAGGCGAAGGGACCGGGCTGGCCTTCGGAGTCGGCCTTCACGACGAACCCGCCGAAGTCGGGGATCGCGCCGTAGACGTGGGCCGCGGCCGCCGCCCACCACTGCTGCACGCCGGCGTCCAGCGGGTCGGCCGTCGGCATGCCCCCGAGCACCATGGGGGCGGCGAAGCTGACCGACAGGTGCAGGCGGATGCCCCAGGGGCGCAGGGCCGCCGCGATGCGCGCGACGTCGGGCAGGTCGTCGGTGAGCAGCCGCGCCTCACGGGCGTGGACGTTGACGTTGTTGATCGCGACGCGGTTGATGCCGATCGAGGCGAGGAGGCGCCCGTAGCGCTCCACTCGGGCGAGGTCGCCGCGCACGCGGCCATCGTCGAAGAAGATCGATCCGCCGGCGTAGCCGCGTTCGACCTGTCCCATCACGGGGTGCACGGCCACGTTGTCCCAGTGGTCCAGCATGCGCAGCTCTCGTTCGGGCTCGCACCGCGTCACGGCCGCGGGCGCGTCGTGCCCGGCAGCGTCGCGCAGCAGCTGGAACCAGCCGTACAGCGCGCCGGCCGCGCCGCCGTAGGCCACGACGGTGCGCTCGCCGGTGCGGGCCGCGACGAACCCCTCGGGCCCGAGCCTGGCGACGTCCGCCTCGGACACGCCGAACCGGCCCGCGTCGCCGCTGGGCGCGAAGACGACGTCGGCGGTGTCGTCGTCGATGAGCCGCAGCCCGTGCTCGGCGGCATCGCTGCGCACGGAATCGAGCAGCCGGTGCTCGCCCGCCACGTGCAGGGTGCGGCCTCGCAGCGGGGTGTTCCCGGTCAGCCACATCGGGTGGGTGCTCGTCATCGCGGTCTCCTTCATTGCGGTCACCAGTCGTGCACCGTTCCGTCCACCAGCCGGGCGGCCGGCAGGTAGGCCGGGGTGTAGGGGAAGCGCGCCGCGGCGGCCTCGTCGTACTCGACGCCGAGGCCCGGGGCATCACCGGGGTGCAGCATCCCCCGCTCGAACCGGTACGAGGTGCGGAAGACCTCGCCGGCCAGCGGCTGGTGCTCCATGTACTCCTGGATGCCGAAGTTGTGGATCGCGAGATCCAGGTGAAGCGCCGCGGCCATGCCCACCGGCGAGATGTCGGTGGGTCCGTGGCTGCCGGATTTGATCTGGTACTGCGCGGCGAAGTCGAAGATGCGGCGGAGCCCGGTGATGCCCCCCGCGTGGGTGACCGAGGCGCGCACGTAGTCGATGAGCTGCTCCTGGATGAGCAGGCGGAAGTCCTCCATCGAGTTCATCACCTCGCCGATCGCCAACGGGGTCACCGTGTTGCGGCGCACCAGGCGCAGGGACTCGGGGTTCTCGGCCGGGGTGCAGTCTTCGAGCCAGAAGAGGTCGTAGGGTTCGAGGTCCCGCCCGAGCCGGGCGGCCTGAATGGGCGTGAGCCGGTGGTGCGCGTCGTGCAGCAGCATCACCTCGGCGCCGAACTCTGCTCGGGCCCACTCGAAGACCGAGGGCAGGTACCGCAGGTAGCGGGCGGAGTCCCAGCCTTCCTCGACGCTGAGTCCGGCGCGCTTGGCGGGTTCGTACGCGTACCGTCCCGCCGTGGCCGCGCCCACGCCGTACATCGCGCCCATGCCCGGCACGGCGACCTGCAGGCGCACCGCGCGGTGCCCCTCGGCCAGCCGCCCGCGGATCGAGTCGCCGAGCTCGTCGAGGTCCGCCCCCGAGGCGTGGGCGTAGACGAGCGCGCCCTCGCGGGAGGCCCCTCCCAGCAGCTGGTACAGCGGCATGCCGGCCAGGCGCGCTTTGATGTCCCACAGCGCCATGTCGACCGCCGCGATCACCGACATCGTCACCGGTCCGCGCCGCCAGTAGGCGGAGCGGTACAGCAGCTGCCAGGTGTCCTCGATGCGGTGGGCGTCGAGGCCGATCAGAAGCGGGGCGACGTGGTCGCGCAGGTACGAGGCGACCGCGAGCTCCCGCCCGTTGAGCGTCGCATCCCCCAGGCCCACGACACCGTCGTCGGTCGTCACGCGCAGGGTGACGAAGTTGCGCGACGGGCTCGCCACGAGCACGTCGACCGCCCGGATGGTGGCGGGCGAGGTCATGCCATGACCGCAGCCGTCGGGCGCGCGTAGCTGTCCTGCGGGATCCGGTAGGCCAGGTCCACGGCGGCGTCGAGGGCCTCGTCGAGGTCGAGGCGGTGCTCGGCGACCAGGCGCGCGAGAAAGCCGGCATCCGCCCGCCGGGACAGGTCGTGACGGGCCGGGATCGAGCAGAAGGCGCGGGTGTCGTCGACGAACCCGCTGGTGTTGCGCAGCCCGGCCGTGTCGGTGGTCGCCTCGCGGAACCGCCGGATGGCGTCGGGGGTGTCGAGGAACCACCAGGGTGCCCCGAGCCGCAGCGCCGGGTACACCCCCGCCAGCGGGGCGAGCTCCCGGGAGTACACCGTCTCGTCCACGGTGAAGACGATCATGCGGAAGTCCGGGTGGTGCCCGAACGCCTCCAGCACAGGGCGCAGCGACCGGGTGAACTCGGTGGCCACCGGCACGTCGTAGCCGATGTCGTGACCGTGGCGCGCCGCGATGCCGCGATCGTGGTCGCGCACGACGCCCGGGTGCAGCTGCATGACGAGACCGTCTTCGGACGCCATCTCGGCCATCTGGAAGAGCATGTGCGCGGTGAAGGCAGCGGATGCCGCCGGGGTCGCTTCGCCCGCGCGAGCGACGTCGAACACCCGACGCGCCTCGGCTGCGGGTAACGGCGTCGTGTCGGGGCTCAGGTGACCGTGGTCCGACGCCCGCGCACCGGCGCGGACGAACGCGCGGCGGCGCTGACGGAGCGCCTCGAGGTAGCCGTCGTAGTCGTGGGCGTCGATGCCGCTGACCGCGCTCAGCTCGTCGAGCAGGCCGCGCCAGTCGTCACGGGCGGGCTCGAGCAGGGCGTCGGGGCGGAAGGTGGGGATCACCCGGCGCCCCCACCCGTCGGCCGCGAGGCGGGCGTGGGCCGCGAGCGACGAGACGGCGGCGTCGGTGGTGGCCAGCACCTCGATGTTGAACCGGTCGAACAGCGCCCGCGGCCGGTACTGCGGCTGCGCGAGGCGGTCGGCGATGTGGTCGAACAGCGCGTCCGCGGTCTCGGAGGAAGGGGCGACGGGCGCCTCGAACACCTCGGCGAGCACGTGCTCGAGCCAGAAGCGCGTCGGGGTGCCGCGCAGGCTGCTCCACCCCGCGCAGAACCGCCGCCAGATGGTGCGCGGGTCGGTCTCGCCGTCGGGGCCGACGCCGAGGTCGGCGACGGAGCGCACTCCGGCGTCGCGCACCGCCCCCGGCGCGGTGGCCTGCGACACCAGCATGCGCACGAGGTAGTGGTCGGGGGTCACCAGCAGGTGGGCGGGGTCGGTGAAGGGTGCGTCAGCCGCGAGCATCTCGGCATCGACGTGGCCGTGCATGGAGACGATCGGGAGGGGCGCGGTGGCGGACAGGATCGTCCGGGCCACCGCGCGCACCCCCGGCTCCGCGGGCAGCGCGCGATCCGGGTGCAGCGTCCAGGGGCGTCCGTCGTCGCCGGTCGTGCTGGTCACCGTCATTGGTGCACTCCCTCGCTATGTAAACGTTATTATCGTAGCTGTTGTGCGACAGTGTCCATAACGGCTCCCCGACAACCCGGCGCGAGGGCCCCTCGAAGAAGCAAGGTGGCAAAGATTGGTGACCGTACATGACGTCGCCGCCCGCTCCGGCGTCTCGATAGCGACCGTCTCCCGCACCCTTCGCGAGCCCCACCGCGTCTCGGAGAGCACCCGTGAGCGGGTGCTGGCCGCCGTGGACGAACTGGGGTACCGACCCAACCGTGCCGCCGCGAGCCTGCGCCGCGGGCGCACCGGGATGATCGCGCTGGTCGTGCCCGACATCGAGAACCCGTACTTCTCGTCGTTGACGAAGGGCGCCCAGGCGATCTCGCGAGAGCGCGGCTACGGCCTCGTCGTCGTGGACACGACCGAGCGCGCGGACGTCGAGGCCGAAGAGATCGCGGCGCTGCGTCCGCAGGCGGACGGCTTCATCCTGGCATCCTCCCGTCTGAGCGACGACGCCCTGCTGGAGTTCACCTCCGAAGCCACCTGTGTGCTGGTCAACCGTGACCTGGGCGCGGCCGGCGACGCCACCCCGACTGTCACCCTCGACGAGGCCGCGGCAGGTCGCGCCGCCGTCGGGCACCTCTGGGACCTCGGGCACCGACGGATCTCCTACGTCGGGGGACCTGAACGCTCCTGGTCGCAGTCCCGCCGCTCGCGCGGCATCCGCGAAGCGGCGCAGGCGCGGGAGGGCATGGTCCTGCAGGAGGTGTCGGGGTACGCCCCCGATGCCGAGGGCGGCAGGGCGGCCGCGGCCGATGTGCTCGCCACCTCGCCGACCGCCGTCATCGCCTACAACGACCTCGTGGCCCTCGGGCTTCTCGCAGAGTGGTCCGAGGCGGGGCTCCGGGCGCCGGACGACATCAGCCTGGTGGGGTTCGACAACACCTACGTCGCGGGGACGTCGTCGCCGCGCCTCACCAGCGTGGGCGCGGATCTGCGCCAGTTCGGTGAACAGGCCGTCTCGCTCCTGCTCGATCGGATCGACGGGGCGGGAACCGACTCCGCGACGCAGCACCTGCAGCTGCAACCGCAGCTGGCCACCCGCGATTCCACCGGTCGCCCGCGCTCGACCTCCTGAGTAGCCGCCGCGTCAGTCCGGGGTGCTGCGCGCTGCGCCGGCGATCGTGGGATCTGCCTGCCCCTCCGGTGCGGCGGGTTCGGATTCGGGGGAGGCCGGTGCGGATGCCACGGCATCGGCGACAGCGGCATCGATGCGTGCCTGCATCCGCTCACGGGACCGGCGCCGCTGACCGCGGATCACGAAGAACGCGAGCACGAGCAGGGCGAGGAGGGCGAGCTGTGCCCAGGGGATCGTCCAGACGGTGAACGTCGTGGATGCCGTCTGAGTGGGTGCGGCGATGTCGTCCTCGCCCACGACCAGCGGCGTCACGGTGATTTCGCCCCACCCGAACACGAGCGGCCAGCCGGTCAGTTCCACGCTCGCCGGTGCACTCCGGCCCGGAAGGACCTCTCGGATCTCCTGGGTCGCGCTGGTCGCACCGAGCCCGAATGCTCCTTCCACGCCCACGACCGTCGAGGCGCCGAGTCGGACGTTGCCGTCGTTGACCAGCGTGTATCCGACCTGCACGGCGCCCGGGGCGAAGGGATTCCACGAGGGCTGCCACGTGGCCGTCACCTCGGCGGGGGTGATCGCGGCGACGACGTCGCCCGCGACGCGCAGGTGCACCCGCACGCCGACCCTGCTGGTCATCTGCACGGCGTCCCCGTCGCCCTGCACGAACTCGGCGACCACGCCAGCGGGGTGGTCGCCCGGGGAGGCATCCGCAGGCACGCTGATCGTGACGGGGATGGTCACGGCCGCCCCGGCATCCAGGGCGACGACCTGCCCGCCTCCGGGGCGCGGGGTGGAGCCCTCGACGGCCGCGACGCTGATCCACGACCCGCCGTCGACGGGCGTCTCCTCGGGGGGCAGCAGGTCGAAGTCGCCGCTGTCCGAGATGATCCCGTCGCTCGCATAGACGCCGAACGCCGCCGGCTGCGCGCTGAAGTTGGTGACCGTGACGAAGTCCTGGGCGCTCGATCCGGGGTCGATGGTGTGCCGCAGCGAGACCCGCGAGTTCGGGCCGTTCGCATCGGCCGGCTCGATCGACCAGGTCGTCGCGCCCTCGGTGCTCTCGGCGGCGGCCGCGGTGGGAGCGAGGGCGAGAGCCACCAGAACCGTCGCAGCGAGGAGCGAAACGGTCTTGTTCACGGGTGCCCTTCGATCGGAGTGCGCAATGTAAACGTGACCCTAAGCCGGGGCCGTCGGCACGGTCAACGTACCGGACTCCGGCAGGAGGCCGATGGGCTGGACGCGGCCTCCGTTCCGGTATACGTTGTCGTCAGCAACATTTAGCGCCACCAACGAAGGAGCGTCATGCCCACCCCCACCCGCGACGACAAGTTCTCGTTCGGCCTCTGGACGATCG
>NZ_JANJFJ010000296.1:0-5491 GCF_024626565.1 Microbacterium sp. zg.Y909 | reverse complement strand
ACACGGGTTCGAATCCCGTCGCCACCTCCACTCAGAACTGAACAGCCCTTACGGGCGCGATTGGCGCAGCGGTAGCGCGCTTCCCTGACACGGAAGAGGTCACTGGTTCGATCCCAGTATCGCGCACAAGACAAAACCCCCGGCTTACCGGGGGTTTTCTTGTTTCTGGCGTCGGCCGTTGCCCTCCGTTCTCGGGGCCTGCCCACCTCGGCTGCACCATCATCGCTAGCCGCCGGGACATGGACGCCGGCATCCTTCGGGCGCCCACGTGTGGGGCCGGAGTTTCTTCGCATCGAGATGACCGACGTACACGTCCTTGCCCAGCCGGCGCGTCTGCTGTGCCCGTTACCGGCCGGTGCCGTTGCGCGCTCCGTTACTGGATTGGTGCTGGTGCGATGTCGGAGGGGTGCGGCAGTGTGTTCAAGTGAGGGCCTGGGGGCCCTCCTGGGGAGTATCCAGTCCTGCGCGCGCCGCGTGCAGGACTGCTGGTTCTGCACGTGACGACGATGGCGCACGCCGCAGGGCACAGGTCAGGCCAGCAGGCCGAACCTGCCTCAGCCACTGAGCGCTCAAGGAGCAACGATGTCCCAAGCACCCACCATGCAGTACCCGTACGCACCTCCGCCTCCGCAGAACGGCCCGCTCACATCGCAGAAGAGCTTCGTGGTCACCTGGGTCCTCAGTTACCTGCTGGGTGGGCTCGGCGTGGACCGGTTCTACCTCGGGAAGATCGGCACCGGCGTGCTGAAGCTGCTGACCCTCGGCGGGTTCGGCATCTGGGCCCTGGTGGACATCATCCTCGTCCTCACCGGCAACCAGAAGGACAAGCATGGCCTGCCCCTGGCCGGGTACGACCAGCACAAGAAGCTCGCGTGGATCATCACCGCTGTGCTGCTGGTGCTCGGGATGGTCAGCGGTGGTATCGCCGCAGCGACCAGCGCCGCGGTGGTCGCGTCCGTGCCGGCGGGGCCGGCCGCGGCAGAGCCGGAGGAAGCGGAGCCCGCGCCCGCCGCCGAGGAGGATGAGCCGGCCGCGGAAGCGGAGGAGGAAGCTGCGCCTGCGCCCGCACCGGAGCCTGCGGTGCCCGCTGAGTACGCGTCCGCGATGGTGAAGGCGGACATGTACGCAAACATGATGTCGATGAGCAGAGCCATGCTGTATGAACAGTTGACCAGCGAGTATGGGGAGAAGTTCTCCGCCGAGGCCGCTCAGTACGCCGTGGACAATGTCGTCGCCGACTGGAACGCCAACGCGCTCGAGAAGGCCCGGGTGTACCAGAACGAGATGGCGATGTCGCCGGACGCGATCCGCGACCAGCTAACGAGCGAGTACGGGGAGCGGTTCACGGCGGAGGAAGCAGAGTACGCCATCGCCAACCTCAACGGCTGAGCGAACATCACAGCGCCCCGCACCGGATTCCTTCTGGTCCGGGGCGCTGTTGCGCGCGGGCCAGAAGTAATCGTCCCGAAAACGACACCGCGCGTACCTAAGTGCCACTCAGCGGAGCATGCGCGCCTCGGTGATGCCGGGGATCGCCGGGTCCGTCTTCTCCACCCCGTCGAACGCGAAGCCGTTGCGACGGTAGAACGCGATGGCGCGCGGATTCTGCGTCGCCACCCAGAGCGAGGCGGGCAATGCCCCCAGGGCCGCATCGAGCAGCTCCTGCCCGACACCGGATCCGTGATGCGCGGCGGCGACGTAGATCGCGCACAGTTCGTGCTCGCGCGGCGGCGCCTCGTCGGGCTCGCCGCGGCCGGGGCCGATCCACGCGAAGCCGATGAGGGCGCCGTCGAGCTCGGCGACGCGCACCGCGTGTTCCGGTCGGGGTTGAGCCAGAAGGTACTCCCACATCCGTCGCCGGCCGTCGGCGAACGCGTCGGTGAAGAAGCCCTCGGGGAGGAGCCGGCTGTACGTCTCCTGCCAGGTCGAGACGTGCAGGGCGGCGAGCGCCCCGGCATCCGCACGGCCAGGTTCACGGACGGTGAAGGACATGCGCCCATCGTGACATCCCGCCTGCCCTCCCCGTCAGGCGCGCACCCTGGCGAGCCCCGGACCCCGGGTGTACTGTCCGGGCGATGAGGACCCCTGCCTACGAAAAGGTGAGGTTCGCGGGGTACGCGATACCCACCACGCCGGCCGACATCATCGCGTTCGGCGACCAGCGCGGCCGGGGCGCGATGGCGGGCACCTACCGGGCAGCCGATGACCTCCTCGCCGACGTGCGCGGCCGCGCGGCGGTCATGAAGGCCGCGGTGGACCTGACCCGTGGCGCCCTGCCCGATCTCGGTGACCCTTCCGTGCTGAACGTCTTCGTGGCGCCGGAGTTCTTCTGGCACGGGCCCCTCGGTCCCTACGTATCCACCCCCGGCGGACGCGACCCGGCCGAGATCGTCCTCGAGGTGCTCAGCGAGCAGTTCCCCGCATCGCAGTACCCGCACTTCCTCCTGGTGCTCGGCTCGGTGGTCACCGCCGAGGTCGCCGACATCGATGCGGTCCTCGACTCCGTCGACGCGCGCACCCGCACCGACATCGTGCGTCACCTCGGCGAGGCCTGGCGGCGGTCGTCCGGGGTCATGCGCGGTGTGATCTTCGACATGATGGTCGACTTCATCAGAAGCGCCCACGCGTATCCGCTGGTGCAGGTGCGCAACCGCGGCCTGGTGATCAGCTCCACCCCGGTCGACGGCATCGTCTCAGCGCTCGGGGCGGGCGCATTCACGACCCAGAAGCACTATGACTCCCACGAGGACTTCCTCCTCTGGGAGACCGCCGGTAAACCCGTTGTCACCGAGGCGATGGCGACCTACCCCAGGCTGGATCTCTCCGCCGGGGACTTCAAGACCCACGCCTCCGATCCCCACGCCATCTTCGCGGTACCGGGCGACCGCACAGCAGTAAACGTGGCGGTGGAGGTGTGCCTGGACCACGCCGACCGCCGGCTGCGGAAGAGCAGCGCACGCAGTCCGTGGCCTCGGCCCGACGACGGCCTCGACCTGCACCTCGTGCCGTCATGCGGGATGCAGCTGCACGCCCCTGCCGTCGCCGCACGATCCGGGGGCTGGGCCTTCAACTGCGACGGCCAGTACCCGCTGGGCGACCTGGGCACCGAGGGGGTGCGTCGGCAGGGCGTGGTCGCGGGCGTGGAGTGCGTCTATGCCGACTATGTCGACTCTGCAAGCCCGGCGCACGCCGCGCATACCCAGCTGGCGCGGGTGCGCACCGGACCGCTTCTCCCCGACGAGAACGCGCCGGGCGCGATGGATGCCACGTTCGCGCCTCCGCCGCAGGTGACCGTGGACATCCTCCCGGTGCCGCCCATCGACGAGGTCGGCGGATTGTTCGCCGGCGGAGCCGGCGCGGTGCACATCTACGGCATTACCGAGCCGATGCCGCTGCGAGAGTCACTCCGGGCAGACCGACCCGGAAGCCATGCCGGCGGGGGATAGGCTCACCGCATGGCTCACCTCGTCCTCACCGTCGTCGGCGATGACCGCGCCGGACTCGTCCGCGCGCTGGCTGACGTCGTGGCCGCGCACGGCGGCAACTGGGAGCGCAGCGAACTGGCCGAGCTCGCCGGCGCCTTCGCGGGCGTCGTCATGGTCAGCGTTCCCGACGCCCAGGAGATGGCGCTCACCTCGGCCCTGCGGGGTCTCGACGGCCTGTTGCGCGTCACGGCACACGCCCCCGTGGATGCCGCAGCATCGTCGGCCGACAGCGGCAGTCGGGTCACCTTCAGCGTGCTGGGCAACGACCGCCCCGGCATCGTCCGCGACGTCACCGCGACGCTCGCCGCGCTCGGCCTCAGCATCGACATGTTCACCAGCGACACCCTCGATGCGCCGATGGCGGGTGGCACGCTCTTCGAGGCGACCGTCGACGCGCGCGTCCCGACCGGCGTCGAGGTCGCCACCGTCGTGTCCGCGCTGGAAGAACTCGCCGGCGAGATCCAGGTCGACATCACGGTGGGGGAGCGCTAGCAGATCTCGCGCGCTGCGGGACTTGGCTACGATCAAGGGACCGCAATCCCACGGAGGTAGTGAATGTTCATCCTGTACGCGCTGTACGTGGTGCTGTTTCTTCTCGGCTTCTACCTCTTCGGGTTGTCGTTCGCGATCGACTCCGACCCCAGCGGGTTCATCTTCGCCGCCGGCGTCATCGCCGTCTCGCTGGCCCTCGCCCTGATGGTGCACGCGCCTGGCACGGCCCGCCGCCAGGACTCCTGAGCCCCGCTACAGCGCCAGCGGCAGCACCGCGAGCCCGACGATGACCGGCGCCGCCACGGCTCCGCGCAACATGTAACGGCGCCATGGCACGTCGATGCCGTCCGCTCGCAGGCGCTCGTGCCAGAGCAGGGTCGCCAGTGACGCCCACGGCGTCACGAGCGGCCCCGCGTTCACGCCCACCAGCAGAGCGCCCAGACGCGCGGGGGAGTCGGCGACCGATTCCAGCGCCAGGTACGCGGGCAGGTTGTCGATCGCATTGGCGGCGATGAGCCCAGCACCGGCGACCCGCAGCAGCTCCACGACACCGTCGCCCGCCCCCACCACGGGGCGCAGCAGCTCGGCGGCGCCCCAGGACTGCAGCGCGCCGACGGCGAGGAAGAGCCCCGAGGCGAAGACGACCAACTGCCATGGCAGCAACCGCAGCCCGAGCGCACGCGGATTGCGCCAGCCGTGGACGATGGCGATAGCGACCGCCGCGGCCAGGGCGGGCTGCCACGGCGGCAGACCTGAGACGAGCATCGGCAGGAGCACGACGACGATCACCGATGCCGCGCGCAGCAGCACCGGGTCGGAGACCCGGGGCGCCGGGGACGGCGTGTAGCGCCCTCGCAGGTCGTGCCGGTGCACGACGAGCAGCAGCAGCACCGTCACGACGACCGCCACGAGCGCCGAAGGCCACATGAGCGCCACGAAGTCACCCGGACCACCGGTCCCGATGCGATGCGCCGCGAGCAGGTTGGTGAGGTTCGACACCGGCAGCAAGAGCGAACCGGTGTTGGCCAGCCACACCGTCGTGAAGGCGAAGGGCAGCGGGGCGAGTCCGTTCGCCCGCGCGACGGCCACCACGACCGGGGTGAGCAGCACCGCCGTCGTGTCGAGGGAGAGGAAGGCCGTCACGATGACGGCGAGCCCGACCACGGCGAGCCACAGCACGATCGTGCGTCCGCGAGCGAGGCGTGCGAGCCGCGCCGCCACCACGTCGAACACGCCCGCCGACGCGGCGAGCTCGGCCACGATCGTCACCGCCACGACGAACAGCAGGATGGGCCAGACGCGGTCGGCGACCGCCAGCGCATCGGATGCCGGGAGCACGCCGACCGCGACTGCGGCCCCGCCGAGCAGCAGGAGAACGGCACCGATGACGGCGAGCTTCACGGCATCCATCATCGCGGTCCGCGCACCCCACTAGAATCGTGCCCATGGAACTGAGCCGGACGACCGCTGCGAACGTCGTCGCGGCCTCCGGCACGCGAACGCTTCAGGCCTGA